>JBFHES010000236.1:0-7166 GCA_041584015.1 Bacteroidales bacterium | reverse complement strand
TTCATGTCAAGCAATTCTTCTCTTGAATAGCCTGTCTGACGTATTGCTGCTGAATTAACTTCAAGTATTTGACCGGTGTTGTCTCCACCTATTTTTGTTACATAAACGGCGTCGCCCAAGCTTTCGAACAGTTGCTTAAAACGGCCTTCGCTTCTCTTTAACTCTAGCTCGGTTAACCTTCGTTCCGTAATATCTCTATCTACACCTCTAAAGCCTTGATGAACACCTTCGGTATCAATTATTGGCGTTGCGCTACTTTCCAGAAACCGCCAGCTACCATTCTTATGTCTCCAGCGTAATACCTGATCTTTCCAACCATTATTATCGGCAATCCATCGCGTAAAGTCGTCCATTACTTCCTGACGGTCATCAGGATGCATTAGGTCAACACGTGCACTGCCAATTAATTCTGTGTTGGTGTATCCGAGAATTCGTTCAACGGCATAGTTGGAGTAAGTATGATTTCCCTTCATATCAATAGCCCATATCCAATCGTGTGATGCATCAACTATTGAACGAATTGTATCCGATTGTTCACGAAGTTCATTTTCAATTTTCTTTCGTTTAACAACCTTCTGTTCCAACTCGGCATTTCTGGTCTTTAGTTCTTCAATCTCTTTTAATAACTTTAGATTTGCTATAGCGTTAGTTTCTTCCATTTTGCAAACTTGTTATGTGTGTTCAATTGATAATACGATACTGATAAAAAGCGTTGCAATTCTTTTATGAATTGCATTGGAGAGTCCCTAAACAGTTGATAAGTGTTGATAAATGTAAGTAATTTATTGATAAAAAAAGAATTGCTCATGTATTAATGTGCTCAGCTGTTGATCGTGAACCTGTATTTAATGATTGTCGTAGTCCTTGCTTTTTCGTAATTGTGTTGCGATTAAGTCTGCAAAAATGTATGGTAATAGAAATATCATTTACACTTATAAATAGTATAGAAATTTAAAATAGATGACATTTGTTGTAATCTATAAACCGCGCTATCGTTATGTTTGCATTAATTATCAAAAATCAACTAAGTGAAAATTACCGTAACTAAAAAACAAACGGAGAAGTCTTATGAAGCTGGCAGCGGCTCATTATACATACCTATTCTTGGCTGGCTTTTCCCAAAATTATTTGGTCAGCAAATGACGGAGAATGAGTTGTATTTTATTCGCTGTTTAAACAATATGCGTTACTCCGTTTCTAAAGATGTCTATAAGAAATATGCCATGGGCGACGTGTTTGATGAAAAAGATTCGATCTTTAATTAATGCCGCAGGAGTGTTATTCTTGTATTTCTTAGCTATAATGTGAAGTTTTAATTTATGAATATGTTGATTAAAAACGTTAACTTAGCTAAAGTAAGTACGCGAATTCTAATAAAGTTGAATTCTGTTATTGTTTAACTATTAGTCAATGAAGTATCTGAAATTGATATTTAGCGTTTTTTTAGTAGTGCAGGTAACCTCGTGTACTCCCGATGAAGATGACCCGGTGCTGGTGCCAATAGAAAACAAATATACTGTTGATGGTTGCTCTACACTTTATCAATTTGTTGAAGATATTGAGTTTGGTGTTGATAGCGTATGTGTTCATGGAGAGGGTGCCGAATCAAGCGATGTGCTTATTGCCGGATTTTGTGTGGAAAAGGTGGATTACAGCATGTGGTCACCTATCGTAAATTTTCAGAATACATCTGTGGGCATGGAAAGTTCTTCATTCGACTTTGGCGATGGTAATGTGCTCACCTCAGTAACCGGAGGTTCGATAATTTCGCATATTTATACACAACCTGGAACCTATTCTGTAAAGCTGACCGTTGAGGGAGCTGATGGTATTGCCGATTCTGTGACACAGGAAATAATAGTACATGAAATTACAATCTGTTACTTACCCAATACTTTTACACCTAATGGTGATGGGGTGAATGATACATTTTCTTCCATCTGTACTGGTATTGCCGATTTTTCACTTGCTGTATTTAGTCCGGATTCATTATGCTATTTTTCAACCAATCCGAACGAAGGTTGGGATGGTACCAATGCAAAAAGAATTGAATGCCCTGAAGGTTTGTATCGAGTTGAGATCGCATACACAACACTCTTTGATGAATTAGTTGAGGAATGTGCAGTCCTTAATTTAGCTCGTCAATCCTCATCCATCGGAGTGAATGCGGTACTCAGCGATCAGCTGGATCCTTATGCCGGAGTGTTGACTCATTCAAATGATCCCTTGCTCAACCTAAACTAATTCCATTTTCTTGACAGAGATTTACCCTGCTGACCTTAAAACATCGTTTTGCCTATCCTGCTCGTTATATGAAATTTAATCATGGAGTTTTTGTTGTTATGCTGAAATAAAAAATAAATTATTTTTGCAAAAAAAACAGAATTCGATGCCTACTTATAATATTCTGCTGCACCCAGGATACAACCGGGTTTATTATGATCAGTCGCTGGTAATGTCCATGGCGGAATTAAAGCTTGCTTTCAAAAGATTTGAAGGAACAAGCGATAATCTCAAACTATCAACTTTGGCCGGCATAAATTATCTGTCTTTTCAGTACAATAAACACTTGTCTGATGAAGAAATTAATTTGATTTCGCAGCTTTCGTTTGTGTATGCAATTTTTGAATTATTAGAGAGGGGCGGGGAATTGGTTTTAGTTCCGATAGCCAAAAATCAAGCGTTATTTGTTCATTCAAAAATCAGTTCATTGCTTAAGTATTCGGGTAAAACCAACGAGATTTTTACTAAAATGATGATCAATGTTGCGTTGCTGTCAAGTGATTTTAGTTTTCAAGATCAAATTCAGTTTTTAGATCCCATTGCCGGAAAAGGAACGAGTCTTTTCGAAGGATGTACTTATGGGTTTGATGTGAGTGGAATAGAGATAGAATCGAAGTCGGTGCATGAATCATCCATCTTTTTTAAGAAGTTTCTGGAGCAAGAGAAATACAAGCATCAATACCAAAAGAGAAGTTATGGTGGTAAAAAGCATGCCGATGGTGCGGTGATGCACGAATTCGAATACAGCCTAAGCAAAGACGAATTTAAAACTGAAACAGCGCGCAAGAAGCTGAATTTGGTGCTTGGCAATTCTGTAGAGGCAAACCGTTTCTTTAAAAAGAATAGCTTTCATTTAATGGTTGGCGATTTGCCTTATGGGATCGCACATGGAAATCAGGCAAAAAATAAACAATCAAATATTACCCGAAATCCACTGGAACTTTTAAAAGCAGCCATGCCGGCCTGGTATGATGTGTTAAAGAAGGGAGGGGTATTGGTGCTTGCCTGGAACAAGTTTGTATTGCCCAAGGAGGCTATCGTTGACGTTTTAAAAGATAATGGTTTCCAGGTATTGGCTGATGAACCTTATAATGATTTTGAGCACAAGGTAGATATGTCGATTAAGCGTGATATTGTGGTTGCAAAAAAAGCTGGGCTGATAGCGTAACTCAGTTCAATGATGACGCTTATCTCGTTGCTAGCTTTTCTTCCAGTTCCTTCACTTTAGTGCGCAATTCTTTAATTCTAAATTCTCTCCCTTCAAACAGTTTGTTGTAGCGCGAAAGTTCATTATTACTTTCTCTAAGCTCAGCAGTTCTCTCAGCAACCAGCTCTTCCAGCTTAAGCTGATAGTTTTGAATTTCAAGTTCAGCAAGTTTCATATCGGTTATATCTTGAATAGTTCCGATCATCCTGCTTGGGTTTCCATGCTTGTCGAATTCCAATTTACCTAATCCATTTACCCACCGAACCTGGCCATCGTTTAACCTCCTTATTCGGTATTGTTTATTAAAAAGCTCATGATCGGTAAGAACATTCTGCTGGAAATAGGTCTCCATTGCGTCTTGGTCTACACTGTAGAGTAGCTTCGACCAAAGTTGAATGTCCTTCGTAATCGTCTCATTAATTCCATAAATGTCGTTAAGAATTACGGAGCTCACCCAAGTACCCTTTTTAATATCTAAAACGTAAGTGCCAAGTGAAGCTATCTTTTGCGTTTCAATTAAAAGGAGCTCGTTTTTGCGTAAATTGTTTTCAGTTTCTTTTCGTTTAGTGTTATCGAATATTACACCTATCAAACCTATTAGCTTTCCTTCAGAGAACAAGGAGTTGGCATGAAAAATAATGGGAAACGTGGAACCGTCTTTTCGTAAGGCGGTATATTCTGTTGCACCAGGCATTGACCCGGTTAAACGTTCTGCAAAGAAATTGATGGCTCTCTTCCTATCTTTTGCTATTAACATCGACAAACCATTTAGGCCATCCTTGATGTCCTGCTCGGAGTATCCAAATAAATTAAGTGCGTGTTGATTTGCATAAATTAGATTGAAATCTGCATCAGCTTTGAAAACTGCCTCAGGTAACATTTCAACTATTTCCTGATAAGAGCAATTGCTTCCTTTGCAAACTCCATACATTTTGTCGTGCTCCTGATTATTTAAATCAAAATTTGATGGGTACATATAATTCGGCCCTTCTTGCTTGTTATTATTTTTACTATTCATTGCTCCCCAGCTTAATGATATAATACTACTCAAATTTAAGTATTTAGTTGCAAAAAGCGATATTCAATTTAATCTGTACCTACGTTACTAATGTGATTTGCCTGTGAAGAATAAGGACTTAAGCTACGTTTGTCGACAAAAAAACTCTCTTCAACGAAATAATTTGATGAACTTGCAAAGCCGATGTTTATTTGCATGGTAACCAAAACATCAAACACATGAAACGAATTATCATAGTAGGCCTCATCGCAAGTGCATTTATCCTGAATGGCTGTTTTATTAAGTCGCTGCACCCTTTTTACAAAAAAGAAGATGTTGTACTTAAACCTGAATTGTATGGAACATGGATAGATGGCGACTCAGCAGTTTGGGAGATTGAGCAATATTTGATTAGTCAGGTAATGTCGCAAAACACAATTAAAACGAAAGCCTACCTTACCTCTCATACAGATCAGGAAGGGAAGAAGTCCTATTTTCAGGCAACACTGTTTCAGTTGGAGGGAAATTATTTTGTCGATTTCTTTCCGCTATTTGATAAGCAATTTGACGACGAGCTTTTTGTTTACCACATGATACCTGCTCATTGCGTTGCCCGATTCGAGCAAAAAAATACCAACCAGTTTGAGCTGCAATGGATGGACGAGGGAATGTTAGACAAGTTATTCACCGAAAAGCGAATTCGCATACAGCACGAACAAATTAAAATGTTTGAGGAGCCCAATAATGATGAGGATTATAATGCTTTTGTGTTAACGGCATCGACCGACGAATTGCAAAAATTCTTAAAAAAGTTTGGGAACGATCCAGAGCTTATTAAAAAGTCCAAAGAGGATTTTGCTGACTTTCGGTTCACGTTAACAAGACAATAATTCTTCAAACAGATTTGATCATGAGCATCAAAATATTAAAAATATCCATTAGGATTTTGAGCTGGATGATTTCAGCTCTAATCTTATTACAGATTTTTGCAGGAGAATTAAGCACTGAGAAAATTGAGTTGATCTATTTGTCGGTTTTTCTCATAACGCTCATTATTCCAGTTGAATTGAATGTGGGATATGCCTTGCCCAAACTCTTGCTAAAAGGGAAAGTCTTCCTGTTTATGTTGGTATTTCTAATCTTGCTTGTTGGGGGAGTCGTATTTAATTATGTCGCCTTTACCTACGTGATCGACTTTATATTCCCCGACTATTTCTTCATTTCCTATTACGGTTGGCTCGATATCACCAAATTCTTTGCTGTATTTATGATTGCATTTTTGCTCATTCAAATTTCGCTGGATTGGGTCGGCTTGTTGCGCGAGAACAGTCGACTACTTCAACTTGAAAAAGAGAGTAAAGAGGCGGAACTAAAAGCTTTGCTGGGTCAGATTAACCCGCACTTCCTGTTCAACAGTTTGAATGTGCTATACAGCTTAGCCATTAACGAGAAGGAAAAAACCAGCGAAGCCATTGTAAAGCTTTCTGATATTCTGCGTTATGCCATTTACGATGCAGGAGTTGATACCATCCCAATTCATAAAGAGCTGACGCTTATAAGCAACTATTTGGAGTTGCAGCAGTACCGAATTTCAAAGGAAGTTGATGTGGTTTTTAATCATGATTTGAAAGATGATGACTGGATGATTGCACCTATGTTGCTCTTGCCTTTAGTTGAGAATTGTTTCAAGCACGGTCCCGGACAGGAAGCAGGGAAATCGTTTGTTCATATAAAACTAAATCTGGATAAGGGAGGTTTAAGCTTTCAAATAAGAAATTCAAAACTCCCTGATGAAAAAGAGGAGCATGGTGGCATTGGTATTCAAAACCTGAAAAAACGATTGGCGCTCTTATATCCCGAACGTCATCGTTTTGACATCCGTGAAACAAATGATACTTTTGAAGTAGAACTAAAGATCCTTAATTTATGATTCAGGTGCTTGTAGTAGAAGACGAACCAGCTTCGCGCGATATCTTAATAAAATACGTGAGCGATTCTCCCGGATTGCACCTGGCAGGAGTTTGCGAAAACGCTATGCAAGCCATTGATTTTCTCAATCAGCATCAGGTTGATTTGCTCTTGCTCGATATTCAAATGCCTGGTTTAAGCGGCATCGAGTTCTTCAAAAGTTTAAATAATCCGCCGGCTGTTATTTTCACCACAGCTTATTCGGAGTATGCTGTGGAAGGTTTCGAGCTGAATGCTGTTGATTATCTGCTCAAGCCTTTTCCATTTGAGCGTTTCTTGAAAGCTATCTCAAAATTACGAACCAAGCTGAACGAGAACACAGAAGCAGAGCCTGCTTTCATTATGGTGAAATCAGACAAGGTGCTGCATAAAGTCCATTTCAATGAAATAATGTACGTTGAGGCCTGTGGTGATTACCTGAAATTAGTTCGTGACGAAAAGAACCTGTTGGTACACGACACCATGATTAATTTTCATGCCCGTTTAACTGCGCAAGATTTTGTGCGCATTCATAAATCGTATGTGCTTAATTTAAATTTCTTGCAACAAGTCGAAGGCAATCAGGTAGTGTTGAAGGATGGAGTGAAACTACCAATTGGGAAATCTTATAAGACTGCATTCCTTGAATTGTTGCACTAGTTATATTATTCAAGCTCGTTCGGCATAGCGTCCTCGCTATGTCGTGGTGTTTAAAGGCCTCTGGCCTGATTT
>JBFHES010000235.1:0-7185 GCA_041584015.1 Bacteroidales bacterium | reverse complement strand
GGTGTGTGGGCAAACTTAATGAGTCTTGGAGCGCTTGATTTTGGAATACTGGTCGATGGTGCGGTAATCATTGTGGAAGCTATGATTTTTTACATGCACAAGAAAAGTTTGATTGGAACAAAACTCGACCAAACTAAGCGCAATGAAATAGCCTATGAGTCGTCCAGTAAAATGATGAACTCCGCATTTTTTGGTCAATTAATCATTTTAATCGTATTCATCCCCGTACTTGCACTTCAAGGTGTCGAGGGTAAAATGTTTATCCCAATGGCAATGACTTTTGGTTTTGCTGTATTGGGTGTTGTGGTATTGTGTTTAACATATATACCTATGATGGCTTCCTTATTTATTCAACCACCTAAAACCGATAGAAAAACATGGGGTGATAGATTAATAGGGAAACTCGAAAATATATACAGTCCGGTTATTGATTGGGCAATTAAAAGAAGTCGCATTGTTATAGCAATTGCATTGATTTTATTAATATCAGGTGGTTTCTTATTCTCCCGAATGGGAGCTGAATTTATTCCAAAACTCGATGAAGGGGATTTTGCATTTCAAGCGTTCTTGAAACCAGGAACTTCATTAACAGAGGTTACTAAAGCTTCTACACGATTGGAACAGATTGTTTTAGAAAATTTTCCAGATGAAATAGAAAGTATTCAAAGCAGAATTGGGGTAGCCGATTTACCAATGGATCCCATGCCGATAGATATTGCCGATATTTTTGTGATACTCAAACCACAAGACCAATGGACTAAGGCTGAATCGAAAAAGGAATTAGTTGATAAAGTCAAGGAAAAAGTCAGCGTATTACCGGGTATTAACTTTGAATTTACTCAACCTGTTGAGATGCGTTTTAATGAGTTGCTGACAGGGATACGTGAAGATTTAGCCATTAAACTCTATGGTGACGACCTAAATATTCTTGCAGATAAAGCAGCTGAAATTGCAGGTTTAGTTTCTGGAATTGAGGGTGTGGCAGGTGTAAAAGCGGAGGCAACCCAAGGGTTACCACAAATCACTGTTAATTACGACCGTAATAAAATGGGGCGGTATGGTTTAAATATAACTGAACTTAATACGGTTATTGAAACTGCATTTAGTGGCGGTGTTGCTGGAAGTATTTATGAGGGTGAAAAAATGTTTGACCTTGTTGTGAGGTTAGATGAAGAACACCGAACCAGCATAGACGATATTCGTAACTTATATGTCAATTTAAAAGATGGAAATCAAATTCCAATAAAGGAAGTTGCTGAAATAAGTTATCAACCTGGTCCAATGCAAATAAGTCGTGATAACACCAATAGACGAACTTACGTAGGGATAAATGTTGAAGGTCGTGATATAAAGTCACTTGTTGAAGAAATTCAAACAACCTTGGACAAGAAATTGGATTTACCTACCGGATATTACATTCGTTACGGAGGTGCTTTTGAAAATTTGGAAAGAGCTTCTCAAAGGCTGTCTCTTGTTGTTCCGCTCTCTTTGGCATTAATATTTATGTTGGTGTTTTTTGCAGTAAAATCATTTAAGCAAACACTTATGATTTATGTAGCAGTACCCTTTGCTGCCGTAGGTGGAGTGTTTTCGTTGTTTTTAAGAGACATGCCGTTTAGTATCTCTGCCGGGGTAGGCTTTATTGTTTTGTTTGGTGTAGCCGTACTGAATGGGCTGGTTCTCATAAGTGGCTTTAATGAATTAAAGGAAGAAGGCAAGCTGCATATTAATGATATACTTAAAAAAGGGTCAATTAGACGTATCCGACCCATTTTATTAACTGCTTCAACCGATATTCTTGGTTTCTTACCAATGGCAATATCAACCTCCGCAGGTGCTGAAGTTCAACGTCCTTTGGCAACTGTTGTAATTGGAGGTATGCTCACATCTACTTTACTAACATTGATTGTACTGCCGATTTTATATAAGTATGTTGAATCAGGCAAAAAATCATTTAAACTTCCTAAACTAAGCACGGCAGTTTTAAGCCTACTAATGATTGTAACAATTTCAATTCTGCCAAATAAACTCAATGCTCAAGAATCAGCAATAAGCATTGAACAAGCAATTGAAAGAGCAAAGGAGAATTACCCTTCTATTAAGGCTGCTCAGATGGAGGTTGATAAACAAAAAGCTTTGAAAGCTACAGCTTATGATTTTGGAAGTACTTCAATTTATACCGGAAAGGAAGAAGTTGGAAATGGGTTGCCAGGTATTCAAAATCAGATTGGAATAGGGCAATCCGACATTGATATTTTTGGTATTCCTGCAAAGAGCAAATTAGCCAATGCACGTACTCAACAAGCGGTAGTAGGTCAGAATTTAACTGAACAAACGCTTTCGCGCGATGTGAGTATCGCTTGGTACAATGCAGTTTACAACAAACAACAATGGCTACTTTTTGTACAGCTCGATAGTTTATATTCAAATTTTCAGAAAGCCGCAGAACTTAGGTATAAAACTCAGCAAACTTCTAAAATCGAATTTCTTTCGGCATCCGCTAAGTATAAAGAATTACAGGTGGATATTAAAAAAGCAAAGAGTAACTATTTGGCAAGTTTACAACTCTTAAATCAATACTTGTTGTATCCATCCGAATTTGATGTTAATATTCAAAATATTGGGCAGAATGCTTTTGATATAGTTTCTAAGAGCGATTCATTGAATGAAAGTCCTTTGTTGAATTACTATTCTACCGCAATAAATGTAGCAGAATCGGAATGGAAAACAGAAAAAGCAAATTTCCTTCCCAAACTAAATTTGGGATATGCGATGCAATCTGTTGATGGTCAATCAGGATTTTATGCTTGGGAAGCTGGTGTATCTATTCCATTATTGTTTTTTGCGCAATCGGGAAAAACAAAAGCTGCAAATATAAATGTTCAGATTGCAGGTCAGCAGTATCAACAAAAGGAACTGGAAATCAAAGCTGGGTATAATCAACAAATTAGCAGATACCTTGCACTCCAAGATGTTATTAACTATTACAGAAATGAGGCATTGCCATTGGCAGATGAACAAATTCAAGCATCTAATATGGCGTATAAACTGGGGAGCATAGATTATGTTCAGTTTATTCAAAATATGGAAACTGCAATCAATACAAAGCAGGAGTTTCTAAATCAACAGGCAGAATACTTTGAATTGTCTGCTCAATTAAAATATATAACAGGTAAATAATCTACTAAACAAAAATATAATGAAAACGAAAATATTTATAGCATTTATAGCCATTGCAACGTTGATGTCATGCAACTCTGGTAACAATAAAGGTCATGGAGAAGAAGAACATGAAGAGCATGGCGCAGAAGGTGTGGTTGTATTAAAAAAGAACCAACGTGAAGCACTTAACCTGAAACTTGGTAGTTTCCTAATGCGGAATTTAACCACCGTGGTAAAAACCAATGGTCAACTTGAAGTTCCTCCATCAAGCAGTGCCGATGTAACTGCAATAATTGGTGGAAATGTAAAAAGCATCAAGGTGTTTCATGGAGACAAAGTATCTAAAGGGCAACTACTAGCCGTGCTTGAACATCCTGATTATATCATCCTTCAAGAACAGTTTTCGGAAGTAGCAAATAAACTGGAGTACTTGGAAAAAGAATACGAACGTCAGAAAGAGTTATTTGAAAATAATGTTGGTGCAGGTAAAGATTACCAACAAGCAAAATCAGAATACAATACGGCTAAAGCAAAGTATGCAGGACTAAAATCTCGTTTGCAATTGCTAAACCTTTCTACTGATAAAATTGAAGAAGGAATTATTTCAAATACGGTTAATATCATATCACCCATTAATGGTTTTGTTAACGATGTAAATATAAAAGTTGGTACTTATGTTGATGCCAAAGACAAACTTTTTGCAATTACAGATAATAGTGATATGCACGCTGACTTTATGATTTATGAGAAAGATGTTCATCTTGTGAAAGAAGGTCAAAAGGTTCATTTTACTGTTTCAAATCGCCCAAGTGAAGAGTTAACAGCAACTGTATTTGCCATTGGAAAAGAGTTTGAAGCCAATTCAAGGGCAGTTCATATTCATGCTAAAATAAACGAAAAGGTATCTGGTCTTATTTCGGGAATGTATATTTCAGGTCATTTACATACCGATGAGAAATATACACGTACACTACCCAATGATGCCATTGTAACAGAAGGAACTAAATCATATATTTTCATTCAAGATAATGAAGCTCTTGAAGAACATGGACATGATGAACACGCAGAAGAAAATGGAAATCATGTCGATGAAGAGTCACATGAAGGACATGAACATGGTGATGTTGACGATGATGATGCCAACGATGATAAAATGGCTTTTAAAATGATTGAGGTTATCACCGGACTAAAAGATGATGGCTATACCGAAATCCATCTTATTGATTCACTACCTGAAAATACAAAAGTAGTAATGAATGCTGCCTATTATTTATTGGCAGATATGAAGAAAGAAGAAACCGAACATGACCATTAAATCATAAAACTATGAAAGAGATAAAAGCTTTTATCAGACCAAATAAAGTAAATGAAATTGTACAGCAACTTAAAGACAATGGATTTGAAAACATGACAATTTCATCGGCTGAAGGAATTGGTAAATTACAAAGAGAGAACGCATCTGTTTCACAGAAATTTTCGATAACCGATAGCGAAATAGCAAAGCTTGAAATGGTTGTTTTCGAAGATGATGTTAACGCAATTGTAAAAATTATATCTGAATTTGGAAAAACTATCTATCCCGGCGATGGAATTATTTACGTTTCCGATGTTGAAAAGGCTTTTCGAGTAAAAACAGGTTTAACAGTTGAGGGTTAATTTATTTAAGGCAAGTTGTTCATTAAATTGAACAGCTTGCCATCATAATTATTCACTAAAAAAGCAATAAACATGAAAAACTTAAAAATTATTTCAGTATTTGTAATGATTTTAACTATTCAATCATTATCGGCTCAAGAAAATGAAAACTTCTATTTTTCAAAAACCGTAAATGGAACATTTGAAGATGTAACGAACAAGACAAAAGCTTTGTTAAAAGAGCAAGGTTTTGGTGTTATAACAGAAATTGACATGGATGTAAAACTGAAAGAAAAATTGACGGATATTGAGATGAAACCATATAAAATATTAGGAATTTGTAATCCGTCCTTTGCATATAAAACACTTCAAATTGAAGAAAATATTGGTGTTTTTCTTCCATGTAAAGCCATTGTAAAAGATTTAGGTAATGGCAAAATTGAAGTTGTAATTGTTAATCCGGCTGCATTAATGGGGATGCTGAATAAACCAGAACTTGTAGCCATTGCCAATGAAGTTTCTGAGAAATTTCAGAATGCACTTAAAAAATTATAGGAGCTTATGTACTTGTTTATTTTCTATTGTGTATTTCTAGTAGCACTTTTCATTGCGCCAAGCTATGTAACTTACAAACGAACAGGAATAAACCCCTTCAAGTTTAGTAAGGAAGAAACAGCAATAAACTATGTTGGGAAAGCCTACAAAATCATTTCAGCTTTTGCATTTGCAACCATTCTGTTAAATGCTTTTTTGACTTCAACCATGCAATATTTAGTTCCAATTGAATATTTACAAAGTGACATTTTAGTTTGGGTAGGGCTTGGTTTGATTCATCTCGCTTTCCTAATAATATTTATTGCACAGCGTAATATGGCAAACGAATGGCGTATAGGAATTGATAATGAAAATAAGGTAAACCTTATCACAAAAGGCATGTTTGGCATTTCTCGAAACCCTATTTTTCTTGGAGTAATCATTGTATTCATCGGATTATTTCTGATAATCCCAAACGCTGTCACAGTTGTTATTTTAGTTTCAGGAGTAATTGTAATTCAGGTACAGGTTAGGTTGGAAGAAGAGTTTCTTTTGAATCAACTTGGTAATGAATACAATGAATATATGTCTAAAATTAAAAGATGGATATTTTAATCAATTAAGTTATGGCACACAATCACAGTCATGGACATTCGCATTCACATACAAACAGCTATAACAAAGCGTTTGCGATAGGTATAGGGTTAAATATAATATTCGTTGCAGTCGAAGTATTTTATGGCATAATAGCAAATTCTTCGGCACTGCTGGCTGATGCCGGACACAATGCAAGTGATGTACTTGGTTTGGTGTTTGCCTGGTTTGCCGTATGGATGTCAACCAAAAAGCCAACAAAACGCTTTACCTATGGTTTTAAGAAAACAACTATTTTAATTTCTGTATTAAATGCCTTTCTTTTATTTGGAGCAGTGATTGCGATTGGTTGGGATGCAATTGGAAAATTCAGAAATCCTGAACCTGTTGCAGGAACACAGGTAATGATAGTTGCCGGAATAGGCGTTTTTATAAATACCATTACCGCTCTTATGTTTTTAAAAGGACAAAAAGACGATTTAAACATTAAAGGGGCATTCTTACACATGGCAGCCGATGCAGGTGTGTCTTTAGGTGTAGTGGTATCTGGTCTGTTAATTGTAAAAACAGGTTTACAATGGATTGACCCTGTAATGAGTTTTATAATCATACTTGTAATATTATGGGGAACATGGAAACTTTTTACCGAATCAATCAGGCTTGCATTGGATGCTGTTCCGGATACTATCAAATTTGAGAATGTAAAAGCTGCAATTCTTGAAACAAGTGAAGTAATAGACTTGCATGATTTACACATTTGGGCAATGAGTACAAATGAGAATGCTTTGTCTGTTCATGTGTTAACATCAACACAAAATACTGATAGTTTAATAAGTGATTTACAACACAAATTAGCAAAGCAGTTCAATATTAAACATGTTACCGTTCAGTTCGAAAAAGAAAACTTAAATTGCAAGAAATGTTAAAATCAGAATATCATATATCAAAAATGGATTGTCCTTCCGAAGAAAACATGATTCGTATGAAGTTGGATGGCATACCTGAAATTAAAAAACTCGATTTCGATATTGAAAATAGGAATCTTACAGTGTATCACTCCGATGAGAATAAAGAAATACTAACCAGATTAGATGAACTAAATTTTGGAGCAAAGCTATCAAGCACAACAACAGTAGAGGAAAGCGAGGTCGTTGTTGAAAGTTCAAATGTGCAATCAAAATTACTCTGGTCAGTACTCTTGATTAATTTCGCCTTTTTTATCATTGAAATGACAACAGGGTTAATCTCAAAATCAATGGG
>JBFHES010000234.1:0-7201 GCA_041584015.1 Bacteroidales bacterium | reverse complement strand
TGATGAAAATACAATAAGCTGGGTTGAGGTTGAAAGGGAAAGGCGTGTATTTGATCTGAATAACAATTTAATCATCCAACATACCTATGAAACTTCTGGTAGTGGACTTGACTATCTGGATTCGTTGCATTACGATGCTAACAATAACTTATTGGAAGCTGTATATTACAGAGTTAATGGAGCCAATGTTTATCCTTCTTACAAACTTGTTTGGACGTATATAGCCAATAATCGCTTTTCTTCATTTATCAGAAGCCACTGGGTAGATAGTGTTAGTAATTGGATAAATACGCGAAGAGATTTATGCAGCTACGATCTTAATCTTGATGCAGATACAACTATATACCAAAATTGGGATAATGATTTAAATGATTGGCAGAGTCAAGGAATGCTTTGTACAGAGCACGATAGTAACTGGCCTAATAATCTGTTGTTGCTGCCGTATGTACCCGATTATTACATGTATTATAATTTTCAGTTACAGTATCAAACGTCAATGATAACTGAGATGCAACTTAATTGGTTTCCAATTGGACAA
Organism: Bacteroidales bacterium; assembly: GCA_041584015.1. Lineage (GTDB taxonomy): Bacteria > Bacteroidota > Bacteroidia > Bacteroidales > M50B96 > JBFHES01. The sequence goes on along the minus strand of JBFHES010000234.1, from coordinate 6,663 downwards.
ATGCACTACTTACAAGATTTGGAGTTTTACTATTCAGAAGTTCAGTTGCTAGCCAACGAAATCGAAGAAATCGGATCGTTAAGTATTTCGCCAAACCCTGCTAATAACTGGATTAATATAAAGCTGGCAACACCTGAACCAGCCATAATCGAATTGATAGATATGAATGGCCGAATGTTGCAGACCTTTAAGCTTGAGTGGCAAAAACAACTCGATATTAGTTCATTGCCAGCAGGGTTGTTCATGTTGCGTGTTAAAAATTCTCGTTCAAATCTTGGTACATATCGATTTATTAAATTATAATTGCTTTTGCAACTAGATGAATCGATGGAAAAGTTTCATGTCGCAAACGTTTGTAAATCGTGCTACGTGATTTGTGTTCATAAAACAATCGATTCTATTTACTGTTAGATTATTAACACTAAAATACTATGATTATGAAGAGAATTTACTTAATGCTTGCTATCCTGCTTATTGGAGGATCGTTGATTGCTCAAACTAAGGGTAGACAATATGTATTCGATTTAAAGAATTTGCAGAAACTTGAATCTGCCGAAAAGGTTGAGCATGTGAATGTATTAAATGCAAACAAAGATGCTTTGGTAGCTAAAATGAGATTGGATAGCATTATTTTAGACCAATATAGTTTTATCACTTCCAGCTGGGAAATAAGTGCTAAAGAAAGCTACGATTACAATGAGTTTGGATTAAATACCGTGTATACATCAGCTGGCTGGAACGACACCAGTATGGAATTTGAGATTGGCGACAGCACTGAGTATTTTTATGGCAGCTCAAACTTGTTGGATTCAATAGTTTTTCAAGAAATATATGCATCATCTGGTGTATGGACATATGATTGGAAAGAAGCCTTTACTTATAATGCTGATGACCTGGTTTCCGTTTATACAAATTACGGTTGGGAGTCGAATATTGAAAACTGGGAACCCGAACATAAGGAAGAATTTTTCTATGATGCAAATCATAATGATACACTTCAAATGATTTACGATTGGAACGAGCTTTCTTTAGCGTGGGATATTATTTATAAAACTTTGAAAACCTTCAATACCGATAATAGTATTGAGCAGGCAATGACTTATAATTGGGATTCCTTTGGAGCAACATGGTTTGTTTCCTCTAAGGACGATTATTCGTATAATTTAGCAGGTTTACTTCTTGAAAAAATTAGTTCAAACTGGACAGGTACAGATTGGCAGAATAGTATGAAGACCGAGCGAATATATTCTGCAGACAATAAGTTGCTGGAAGAAGTTGAGTATTATTGGCAAGATACCGTTTGGGGACCAAGCTACAAATCGAGGTATTCATATGATAATGATGGTCATGTTGAAAATGTTGCCAATGAGAGTTGGGATGATATGACATCTACCTGGATGGACGAAGTGTTATTGACTTTAACTCATGACAATAACTGGCTACTGAGCGATTTGGTGCTTCCTCATTTCTTTGATGACGAAGAAGTCTATTTGTTTTTTAGTGCTATGTTGACGGACTATTCTGCTGAGATATTTATTAATGGAATGTGGTTGGACTATATGGCTATTGATACTTATTATTCACAAATTGAATATACAGGAAATGAGCCAGTAGAGGAATCAAATATTAACGTGTATCCAAATCCAACTTCCGATAATATTCGTATTGATCTTGGTAGTGCAAATGTCAGCTCGATGATAAACCTTTACAATATTGTGGGTACAAAGCTTATCTCAAAAGAGGTTAATGGCAGCGATTTATTGGATCTTTCAAATCTTCCTAATGGAATTTATATTCTTACTATGGAAGGGGAGGATGCACAAGTACTTTCTCGAAGAATTGTGAAACAATAATTTTGATGATTGTTTAAGCAGCAAACTTAATAGATACAACAAACCCTGAAAGTCAACTTTCAGGGTTTGTTTGTTTATGTGATTATCCTAATTCTTTACAAAGTGTAAAGTTCCTTCAGTTCCGCCGGTTCTTCTTTAATTTCTTCAGGTATATCGGCTGTTAAGGTTTTAAGAAATGAAATAATATCCTCAATCTCCTCATCATTTAAATCCATATTCATTTCTGTTTTGCCCATAATTCGAATAGCATCAGCCAATGACGCTACAGATCCATCATGAAAATAAGGAAAGGTCATTTCAATGTTTCTTAGTGATGGAACTTTAAAAATATAATTATCAGCTTCGTTTTGAGTTACTTCAGCCTTTCCTTTATCAATAATCTTACTATTGGTTAATTCCCAGTAATTTGCAAAAAGTCCAAACTTCCAGAAAATATCGCCACCTAATAATTTTCCTTTGTGGCATGCTATGCAACCAGATGAAATGTACGACTGCATTCCATTTAATTCTTCGTTCGTTAGTTGAGATTTACCATCAACAAGATACTCGTCAAATTTAGATGGCGTTAATAGTGTTCTTTCAAAAGCACCAATTGCCTTGCCAACATTTTTATAGTTGATTGGGGTTTCTTCTTCTGGAAACGCACTTGCAAATAGTTTCTTATATAATTCTGATCCCGTTATTCTTTCAAGTACGAGTTTCTCGGTTGGCATGCCCATTTCTATTGGATTTGTAATTGGCATTACAGCCTGTTCTTCCACATCTTGAGCGCGTCCATCCCAAAACTGCTTAATATGAAATGACGCATTAAATACGGTAGGGGAGTTGCGTGTGCCAAGGGTGCCATCATCTCCCGGAGAAACCGGTAAATTATCAACTCCGTAGGTATTTAGGTTATGACAAGAATTACAACTTATGTTCCCATCCTTTGATAATTGCTTATCGAAATACAGAATTTTACCTAGCTTAATTTTTGCTGCATTGGGCAAGTTATGCTTGTTTTCTGAAACAGCGGGTAGTGGCTTAAAGTAGTTCTGTGCTTTAGCAAGCATTTTGGTAGCAATGGTTTGATCTGATTCTGCAGATTCGTTTTTAGAATTGCTGTTGCCACAAGAGGCTAGTATTGCAAACAGTGACAGAATCAATGCAAAGTTTAAGAATTTCATATCTGAATAATTGTTAACTGTTAATATTATATCTGTGAAATTATTAAAACTTTTATTGAATGCTTATTTATTTCGATAGATTTTTTAAAAAAGTGAACAAAAAAAATCCCGCTCCTGGAGCGGGATGTGCTGTATAACTAACCACACTAACCTAAAATTAATTAGGAGAGTTTCTTAAAGACTTATTAACATCCAATCTTCGATTGGTAATTCTTGCTCAATTGAAGAGACAGAATTGTTTGCTAAAGGTTGCACCATCCATGGTTCTATTGGAAGCTCTTGCTCTATAATGGTACTGTTCATTTTGTTTAGGTGTTCGCCCGATAGCATCCATTGCTCGATACTTAACTCGGCTTCAAAAGCATTATTGTTCATTGGTAAAGGATTTTTCATCCAATGTTCAATTTGTAGTTCGTTCTCGAATGGGAACATCGCTAAATCAGGAACTATTGCCTCCAATAAATCAAATACTTGTTCTAGCTCAAATTCCAGTATGTTCACATCCATAATCTCAATTTCTGGTTGAGATGATTTTTTTGCTTTTGAGTTTTCTGTTCCATCAGCAAAGCTTACCGTACTTGCTAATAATACTATGACCAGGGTTAAAAGTCCGTTTTTTAAATTTTCTGTTTTCATAATTACATCCTCCGTTTCTTGTTTTTTTTTGATTGAATGACGATGCAAGTTTTTATATGCTGCATCGGGGTTAATCATTTAATCGCGTTCACTTATACATTAGTTGTGCCATAAGTTGTAAGTGTAAACTAAATGAGATAGTTATGGGTTTGTGTAATACAATGGAATGTTGCAATTATGTTTCATTCTGACCAGGTTGTGTTCGTTAGCGAACAAAAAAGACATAAAAAAATCCCGCTGGCTGGCGGGATTTTAAAACGTATGAAAATATTTTATTTTTCGATATTCGGTAATTCAAGTCCGTAACCTTTTTTCTTGTCTTCAGCTTTAAGCGCAAGAGCAATTATAATTGCAAGTAATCCGGTTGAAGCAAAAATCATCATAGGTACTGTATAGTCGTATCCAACAACACCTTCTGTTTTTCCGTACTTCTCAAGAGCCCAGCCAATTAACAATGGCATCCCCATAAGACCCCAATTCTGCACCCAGAAAATTAATGCATAAGCAGTACCCAGTTGTTTCTCAGGAATTATTTTTGGTACGGAAGGCCACATTGCTGAAGGAACCAACGAGAACGTTACACCCAAGAAAAGGATTAATGCAATGGCAACAATATAATGATCCAAACCTGGAATTGAGAAGAAGGTATGAGCCACTAATAGCATTACTGAACCAATCAACATAATAGTAGCACCTTTACCTTTTCTATCGTAGATAGAACCAAAGATAGGCGTTAATAATATTGTACCGAAAGGAAGTAATCCAGGAATGGTTCCTGCAAAATCAGGATCTACATCATACTTGTTGATCATTAAGTCGGTTGCATAATATAGGAATGGAAATACTCCTGAATAGAATAATACGCAAAGAAGAGCAATTAACCAGAAACCTTTGTTTTTAATGATGAATAGAATATCACTAATCTTAAATTCATCTTCTTCGCTAATTTCATCCTTGACACCTTCAGACTTTTCTAATTTCGTGTCCATGGTGGTATACCATATAAAGGCAACAAATCCAGCAACTAAGAGCCCAAGACCTAACATTACAGGAGCTGACACATTATACATGTGATAAGTACCATCACCCATATCTAATAGGTAATCAGCTTTATTTACAACTTTATCAACGATCTCTTGTGGTGCAGGGAAATGTAACCACTTTGCCATAGGAAACGGAAGTGCTAGTGCTAAAGCCGTACCCATACGTGCAGTTGCCATTTCAAGACCCATTGCCAATGCAAGTTCTTTTCCTTTAAACCATTTTACAATAATTTTTGAAACCGTGATACCGGCAACTTCCACTCCGACACCAAAAACACCAAAACCAATGGCACCAACAGCAATTTGCATTGGATAACCAAAAATTTCACCATCCATTGGAATAACTTCAGATATGGCAATGTACTGCAGGACAGTACCAGCTATCATTGTTAAACTCGCTCCAATACCAGTAAAACGCACACCCATCTTGTCAAGGATGATTCCACCAAAAATTAACATTAGGAAGAAAACGTTAAACCAACCGTAAGCACTGTTCCAGAAACCAAAATCAGTTGAACTCCAACCCATGTATTCCTCGAATAAAGGTTTAAGCGGAGAAATTACATAGTTGATATAATAACCTGTCATCATGGTGAATGAAACGACAGCAAGGGCACCCCATCTGGCACCTTTCGAATCTCTTAGAGATTTAGAAATTGCATTCATATTTGTTCTGAGTTTTTTTATTAAGGCATTAAAAGTAAGATATAATGTGTTAATAGCAATGCAATTGTTTTTTGTTTAACAAATGCATCTTCAAAATAGAACTATGCTTTTATAACTAAAGTAAACCTATACAAAGATTTATAGGCACAAGCCAACAGCGTGCTAGGTGATGTTGTATGTTTTACAATATGAAATAAACCGGAGGCAGTTTTTTAACTACTTGAAATCTTTGGAAATTATTTAAATGTACTATCGATAATGAGTGGATAAAATACAAACATAAAGAGTAGGAGGGAAACAATAAGTATAAACACTAACACCGGATGCATTTTATTCAATACCGGTATGTGTGCTACTTTTTTCTGTATCCAGGCCCATAAATCAGTATCATTTTTATCATTAGGTTTGATGTAGCCATGTTCTTCCAATATCTGCTGTGCGCGTAACATGTCGGCAGATTTTACTTGCACTTTAACACCACCCATCGCATTGGATAAAAAATTATCTGTTTGAATGGTGAGCTCATCTTTTAGGTATACAGCAATGTCGTATGATTCCAGCAAGGATTTCATCATGTAGGCGTCTTGCGGCAGATTATAAATGAATATGGTAATCCATTGCTGCATATCTAAGAGGTATTTTAACGTTTCGCTTTTAAATTGGCCTTGATCATACAAAGAGCAGTAAGCTTACGGCCATAACTGCCATCCCGGCAATAAGACCATAAATAGATAAATGATGCTCCCCAAATTCTTGTGCAGCGGGTAAAAGCTCGTCCAGCGATATGAAGACCATGATTCCTGCTACAGCAGCAAATAGAATTCCAAATACCACAGGAGTTAAGAATGGCAGTAATATTAGGTAGCCAATCATGGCGCCAACTGGCTCTGCAAGTCCGGAACCGAATGAATACCAAAATGCCTTCTTTTTGTTTTTTGTTGCAAAGTAAATTGGAACAGACACGGCAATACCTTCAGGAATGTTGTGAATCGCAATAGCAACAGCAATGGCGATACCCAGGCTTGGATCGGTAAGAGCAGCCGTGAAGGTTGCTAAACCTTCCGGGAAGTTGTGAATGGCAATAGCTAAAGCGGTAAACATGCCCATTCGCATGAGCTTCCTGTTTTTATCGGCCACATTCATATCTTCCACCTTTTTTATTTCGTGTGGATTCTCGCCAGATGGGATGAACTTATCAATAATGGCAATAATGGCAATGCCACCAAAGAATGCCAGCGTTGTAACCCAATATCCCATAGATTCTCCAAGCATTGGTGCTTCGGCTGTGCCAACTAAAGC
>JBFHES010000233.1:0-7228 GCA_041584015.1 Bacteroidales bacterium | reverse complement strand
TTCCCTATTACAGTATTGCCCTGAGACCAGGCAATGGAGGCAATGTACAACAGTAAAATTAAGAGTGTAAATCTTTTCATTATAGGCTTTTATTCTAAAAAGTGTTTCAATTCTTATTTAATGTATTATCAGTTTCAATTGTTCTGACCTTGTTTCCTCAAAAAAAGATATTTAACCCGACAAATCCAATACTTAAACCTTTAAGTTTTTCACAAGATGAAATTGGTTTTGCAAGATAGAGAAAGCAATCGTTTTTATTAGTTTCGTAGATGCTTCTGAACTGTTAAAATTCTTGTTTATTAACATTCCTGATAAACTCCCATTTTCAAAAAGCGGAACTAATTTATTACATTTGCTACAGCTTGAGATACTATTTAACTAATGCATCAATTTATGAAACCAACAAGTCGCTTTTTATTTCTTTCCTTATTCATGTTGATGATGGGAAGTACAGTTGCTCAGTTATCAATAACAAGTGTTGTTAACAACCCATTGTGTTACGCGGATACAACCGGCGAAATAAATCTTACCGCTACTGGTGGTACTCCTCCTTATGGCTATTTATGGTCAGATGGATCAACCAATGAATCGAATAATTGGCTTGGAGCTGGTACTTATGATGTTACGGTGTTTGATTCTGGAGGATTATCAATTGTTGAGAGTTTTGTGGTTTCAGAGCCAGATGAGTTAGAATTGTTTATATCGCCTGATCAATATATTTGTTATGGTATGACAACTCAGGTATTTGGGCAGGCGATGGGAGGCATAGCACCATATACCTATTACTGGAATCCAGGAGGTATTGGACCTGAGACAATTACAGTAACACCAAGTTCCTCCATTGAATATGCTCTTTTTGTACGTGATGCTAATTATTGCAAAAGCCAAACTTTACTCTCGGTAGTTAATGTTTATCCTGAGTTAGAGTTAGAGATTAGTGCCATACCTGATTCTATTGCGCTGGGTGGAAGTTCAATGATAACTTTAGTCAACGCCAGCGGTGGCAATAACGGTCCGTATTCACTGCAGGTTATTACTGAAACGGGAACAGTACCTATGCCCGTTAATGGCATGGAAGTATTTCCTGCTCAAAGCACCATGTATATTGCGTATCTTGATGATTATTGTGGTACTCCAACAGCTTATGATTCGGTAGTGGTTTATGTGGATACCAGTTCAAATGTTATTGAAAATATTGAGGCAGATTTGATCAATCTAAGTGTTGCTCCAAACCCATTTACAGATTACCTCAACATAAAAATTAGTGCCAGGATATCAGACGAGTTTAATGTAGCTCTGTATGATGTTAAAGGTCAATTAGTACAAAGTTTTCCTGCTCAACGATTTTTAGTTGGAGCAAACCATGTTCGCCTAAAATTGGAAAAACATCTTGCTGCTGGTACCTATTTTTTAAAGGCTAATTGGCTGACAAATGGCACTACAATCAAGTTGATTAAAGAATAGATGACGGATTACTTACTTAAATATTCAAATCAGAAGTTATTACGAATAATTCTTAATAAGCGGCTATTAAGTAAGTAGCTGCAAAGATCACCTGCTTAAAACTGAATAATCATTATTTTAGATCGGTTTAAGAAATGAAGCATATTTAAGTATTAAAGATAGCTCAAGATTAAGGCTATTCAAACTACGATTAATTACTAAACTCAACTACCATGAATCAGGGCTTACATACACGTATCATTCCAATTTTATTATTAATGTTTTTTGTTAGCTCAATGCAGGCACAGAAGGCTCCTGCTAAATTTGGTAAAATTGATAAAATTGAATTAGAAACAAGCTTCTGTCCAATTGATTCGAATGCCCATGCTTATTTCATTTTTGATTTTGGCGACACTGAATTTAATTATGCGGAAACAACGATTGATTCAAGACAACCATCAAGCAGTCAGAAAGGATTTCAGTTATATTTTTCCAGACATTTTAGAATCAAGGTGATCGATAATCAAGGATTCGATTGGGGTGATATTGAAATTCCCTTGTATCATGATGGTAACAAGGAACGCTTAACAAGACTAAAAGCAATTACGTATAATTTAGAAGGTGGCAAGGTTGTAAAAACCAAACTGAAAAAAAGTGATGTATACGCAGAAGAGACAAATAAGTACTGGACTACGGAGAAGTTTGCCATGCCAAATGTGAAGAGCGGTTCGGTAATAGAAGTTGAGTATACCATCGTCTCGGATTTCTATTTTAATATGCGCGAGTGGTATTTTCAGAAAACCATTCCGGTATTGCAAAGCGAGTATCATGTAAGTTCTCCCGATTATTTTACCTATCATCATATCCAGCGAGGATATTACCCGATAGAATTAGTGCGGGATAGTAAGGCTAAGGAGTTAAATTTAACCTTTAACCAAAAAGCCGAAGGTGTTAGCGTGCAGGCACAAAGCTATTCTAACAGTTTTAAATATCGCGATAATATTCTTCACTTTTATGCCAAAGAAGTTCCTGCGTTTCCAATGGAACAGTACTTACGAACTGCAGAGAACTATATCAGCAAGTTGGAGTTCGAGTTAAAAAGTACAGCCTTTCCAAACAGTATGAAAAATTACTATTCCACTAGTTGGGAGAAAATTAATGCTAACCTTATGGATGCGCATGGTTTAGGAAAAGCACTAGAGAAAGTATCGCACTTAGAGGCAGATGTTGAACTGTTGAAGCTCTTGAATCTTAAAGATGAAGCCTTGATGAATGCTGCTTATAACCTAATTAAAATGAAGCTTAGCTGGGACGGATATAAGAGCAAGTATGCAAGCCAGTCGTTAAGCAAGACCTATAAAAAGGGCAGTGGCAATAGTGCAGATGTAAATCTAAATCTTGTAGCGCTGTTAAGTGAACTGGGGTTTTCTGCCCAACCAATGGTATTAAGCACACAGGATCATGGCATCATTCACCCTGCGCATCCATCCCTTAGCAGATTTAATTTTGTAGTAGCTGCGGTAATGCATAATAATCAACCTTACTTGATGGACGCAACAGTTGGTTTGGCAGAAATCAACCTATTGCCTATACATTGCCTAAACGACAAAGGATTGGTTCTTTCAAAAACAGGAGGCAAATGGTTGGAGTTAATGAATTTTAGACCTTATACTCATGTTGAATCTAATACTATCACATTAGACAGTAATTTAAACATAACAGGTACATTAGGTCTGAAATTGAAGGATTACGCTAGCTATAAGTATAAACGCGAGATTAACCAACACAATAACCTGAAAGAATTTGAGCAAGCCTTAAATAAGAAAAGTGATTTGCGATATAGTAACATTTCCACTAGTGCAGCCGATTCCAGTAAAAGTACCTTTGATATTAATTGCGATATATCGCAGGAAAATTATGCAGAACTTACTGGTGATGTGGTGCTTTTTGCTCCTGTTGTTCACCCATTCATAAAGGAGAATCCGTTTACCCTTGAAAAGCGTGAGTATCCTATTGAATATGATTACACCTATTCGGTACGTCAGTTTTACAGCATCACCATTCCTGAGAATTATGAGCTTAGCGAATTACCTAAATCAGCTATTTTAAGGTTACCTGATAGTAGTGCCAAGTTTGTGTACAACATCACCCAAATGGGAAATGTTGTTAATTTAACCCTCATGTTTAATATTGATAAAACAATTTATCTGCCTGAAGAATATGCGGCTATCAAGGGCTTTCATGAAATGGTTGTTAGCAAACAAAATGAATTGATTGTACTAAAAGCTATTTAATGCGAAAGCTGATAATCTCATTGCTATTGGTGTTTTCATGCGTTTGTGTGGTTTTGGCACAAGCTTCTTTAAGCGTTAGCAATATTCCCGATTCGTTTAAAATTAATGCCGATGCGGTGGTTCGTTTTCACACCACCAACTATTATCGTACTTCAAATGCGAGTTGCAGTAAAGAGACCAATTATGCGGTAACAATTCTAAACCCTAAAGGAGCGAAGGCCGCCTTGCTTCAGATATATTACGACAGCAATACCAGAGTTTCTGATGTAAAAGGTGTCGTTTACGGCGCCAATGGCAGGGTAATTCACAAGTTGAAAAAGAAGGATATTGTAGATATGGTAGCCAATGCCAGTTACACACTCTTTAGCGACCATCGGGTTAAAACATATTCGCCAGGTAAAGTGATTGTGACCTATCCATACACGGTGGAGTATCAATATACAGAGGATTATAATGGTGTGGTAGGTTTCGATACCTGGTTGCCACAAGAGCAATACAGACAAGCAGTAGAGAAGGCAGAACTGAATTTCTACACAACAGCTAAATATGATATCAGGTATAGAGCCTTAAATGGGAATTTTGATTTTCAACGATCAGTTGATGACAAAAAGATAGCTTATCATTGGAAGGTAGAAAACCTTATGGCTGTTACTTCAGAAGCGCATGCACCCAATTACTTTAGCTTTATGCCGATTGTGCTACTAGCTCCTACGAAGATTGATTATGAAGGTAGCACTGGCGACTTTTCTTCCTGGAACACTTATGGAAAATGGGTGTATGGTCTGGTGGAAGGAAGAGATGAGTTGAGCGAGAAGACAGCAGACCATATCGAACAATTAGTTGCCAATATTGACGATGATCGCGAACGAATAAGAGTAATCTACGAATACATGCAAAACAATACCCGATACATAAATGTGGCATTGGGGATTGGAGGGTTTCAACCAATAAAGGCAGAGGATGTTGATGACAAAGGCTACGGCGATTGCAAGGCACTTAGTAATTACACAAAGGCGTTGCTGAATTATGCTGGCATTGAGTCGTATTATGCTGAGATAGGATCAGGAGAATATCGGCAGATTCTATTTCCTGATTTTGCAAGTGCCAACCAAACCAACCATATAATTGTTTGTGTGCCTAACAAGGGAGACACGGTTTGGCTTGAATGTACCAGCCAGAATATTCCTTTTGGGTATATTGGCCGCTCCAATATGAATAGGTATGCATTACTGATAAAACCTAATGGAGGAGAGTTGGTGCGAACTCCTGCATATTCATCCGAAAAAAACAGGCGTTCATCATTTAGTCAAATTCATTTATTAGATGACGGAGCTGCTCAGCTTGAAATTGATGCAAGCTATTATAATAATGCTGCAGAGGCTATTCGCAGACTGGTAAAGGAATCGCCAAAAGAGCAAAAGAATCAAATATCCGATTATTTATCAGTCAATGGACTATACCTGATAGGCTGTAAGTTAATAGAGGATAGTAGGAAATTAGAATACAAGCTGGAACTGGATGGAAGAATAAAACAGTATGCCAGTAAAACGGGGAAGCGCTTGATCATTACTCCAGAGTTTTTTCTTGATTATGATATGATTCGGGAGATCGATGAAAACAGGAAACTTGCCATACATCAATCATGCGCTTATTCGTATCAGGATACCATACAGATAAACCTGCCTTTGGGATTCCAGGTTGAGCATCTGCCCAAGGCCATGGAAGTTGCATCGGCACTTGGGTGCTACAAGTATGAACTAGAGGTTGTGGAACAGTCAATTCTTTTGGTGCGCAGTTTACAACTAAATCAAGGAGAATATCATACACATTTGTTTGAAGAGCTTCGCGTATTTTTAGAAAAAATGAAAGCAGCTGATAAGGCGAAAATTATCCTCAATAAGGAGTGGGATAATTAAAACAAGCAACCATCCTTAAGAATATTCTGTCTATTTTTACAAAACTTGCAGCACCATTTTAGGAATGACTTTTGCGCAACTTAACGCTTAATCGAGAGCAAACTATATTAATATGATTAATTCATTACACCGAAAAAGTACATTTATACTTATCGCTCTTCTGAGTATGTGTTTTGCTAATCATAGTGCGCTTAGTCAACCCGTTTACGGAACTGTAATCGATGCAAGTAATTCTGACGGAATCGCGGATGTCGAAGTGAAGCTGCAAAACATCAATATCTCAACAACAACTGACCAACATGGTTACTTCTATATTCCTGCTCATCATTTTATAAGCACAGATACCACACAGCTTCATGGCGAATTATTAAGTAGTGGACGGACGTTGATATGGCATTTTACCAGCTCGATTGATTTATTAATTATTAATGTGCAAGGGCAGTTAATTCATCATGATTTGAATGCGGGAACCGATGGGGAATTGCATTTAAGCAATCTGGCGAACGGAGTCTACTTTGTTAATGTTAGTTCGCCGCTAGGCAAGCGATCATATACACTTGTAGGAACAGACAATGCCTTTAATATTGCCCGACACGAGCAAATTGTTAAAACCACCAGCGTTATTGCCGATACGCTCCTTTTTACAAATGATGACTATTACGCGGCTAAGCTACATTATCAATCTTATAACATTGGCGAAGTTGAGCAAAGGGTTGTGCTGTTGCGTAAAAGCTATGACAACCTGTTTTACTTTAATATTCTATTGAATGAGTTAGCCTTTGATATGATAAGCTCAAAGCCAGCTAAGACACATCTAGGAGATGTGTCATCAGTAAAGCTGATTATTGATAGTGATGCGGATTTAATCTATTATATGAATACGCAAGTGTACAACTCGCACTACACTTTTGCGCAGCAGCACCTGGACTATAATTACAGTCATGCGGTTTTTAATACTCAGCAGTATTTGAATAATCCCAACAGGTATTTGTATCCAATAACGCTTAATTATTTTAAGGAGCTTGATTTATATACATTTGAGTTTTTCTCTGGAGATGGCGCCAATTGTTCGGATGTAATATGGTGTTATGAGCGTTTACGTAGTACTTCTTATTTAAGCGATAATTTATTCTTTTATGCCACAAACGAATCGTGGAAACATTGCAACGATGTGCCAACAATTACCCCCAATGAACTCTACGAAGGACAAAACTATCAGGCCTTAAACCTTGCCGAGAACTATGGCTATTTGCAAAAACTAGAGATTGATGATATTGCAAATACTGATCTGCAAAGGCATGATATTGTTCTTATCAATGGAATTCCGATTGATATACCAGTACTAGCCGGAATTATTACTACAGAGTTTCAAACACCTTTAAGTCACATTAATGTGTTGAGTCATAATAGAGGAACACCCAATATGGCTTTACGCGATGGTTTTACAAATCCAAAGTTAGACTTTGCGGGCGGCGAACTGGTATATTTAAATGTGCTTAGTGATACCTTTTATATCCGATCGGCGAGTATTCAGGAAGCAACTGCATTTTGGAGCAATAATGAACCGCAGGATAC
>JBFHES010000232.1:0-7238 GCA_041584015.1 Bacteroidales bacterium | reverse complement strand
AACGCCAGAAAGTATTACTAGTAGTTAGAACCTCTGATTTAAAACCAATCAAGCCTTCAATTTGCTCACTAATCCAGGTGGTTGCCATATCATTATTCGGATCGGCTGTATAAAAGGCAAGCGGTACTGCATTAAGAACCAAATCCTGTCGCTGTAAAGTTTCTATTAATTCGCGTTCAGCTTCTTTACGCTCTGTAATATCTAACATCTGCGACATGCTTACCCGTTCACCGTTTACCTTATTAATTATCGACGTGCGATTTTCAATCCACCGTACCGCTCCGTCTTTTCTGGTAATTGGCATTTCAACAAAAGGAGGTAGCAGCTCACCTGCTTTTCTCATCTCCATCCGGATTTTCATTAGTGCGGCTGTATCATCATCTAAAAACTTAAGAAAGTTTTCACCAATCAACTCTTCCTTACTATATCCAAAGAGTTTCACTATGTTGTCATTCACATAGCATATTTCCATCTCCATGTTGATCTGTACTATTCCTGCATAGGAATCTTCCAAAATAGTATTGTATATTTCTTCGCTCTTCTTTAAATTAAACTCTATTTCTTTCTTTTCTGTAATGTCTCTGGCTACTGCAGCTACACCTTGATAAGTACCATTATCAAATATGGACGACAAGCTAATGGAATACCAGCTAACTTTATTATTCATATTCAGGCTATACTCAAACTCAACACGTCCACCAGTTTTAAGTCTATTTATAGCGTCCTCTAGCTTTGCAGCAACATCCGGCGGCATAATCTCACTCACCCGTTTTCCTAGAAACTCCTCGGGTTTTAGATAAAGCTGGTCTTTATCTGCATAATAAGCGGTAATTCTATGATTACTGTCCAGCACAAAAATCAGATCATCGATGGAATTTACCAGACTTTTAAATTTAGAATCACTCTCGTGAAGTTTTTCATAAAGCATTGAATTATGAATGGCCTGTGCTAGCCTTGGGGCAATTAGCAAAAGTAAATCACGATCATTTTCAGGAATGCCATCTAGTTTTCTGGATCCGGCATTTAAATATCCCAGAACTGCACCCTTCATAACCAAAGGAATGGTAAAAAAAGACTTGATACCACCTGCTGCCAGCCTTTTCATAGTTACACTATCTGAGCAATGATCTGCTAATGAGGGGCAATAATTTGGCGCAAGTTGAGATTTTAGCGCAATAAAACGTTCATTACTTAATGGGATTAACTGTCCAGTATTCAAGCCATCTACTTCTTCTGTAACATTTCTAATTAACAAGCCACAAGGCGCATCTTGAAATAATTCAATAGACAATCTGCTTAAACTAAACTTATCAGCAATGTATTTAATTGTTTGTTCAACCAGCTCAGATATATCAAGCGATCCAGCTCGCTTATCGAAGTCAATTAATAGTTTTATTACATCTTCCTGATTATCCATACATGAAATACTATGCTTGTTTTCTTATTTAGCCGTTAGCAAGCTACAAATTATTCCTTTATAATGGCATACTTACCCAAAATCAAGCCTATTTACCATCTTTTGTTTCTCGGTTACTAATTTACGAAAATCGTCAAACACCAACGGTTATAATACTAATGAGCATTAATATAGAATGAGTTTGAATAAACATATGGTATTATTCATATCGCAATAATGGTTTTACTTATTTTGCACCACATAAATTTAAAGCATGTTTAATTATCCAATAAGTTACGACGAGCCACTTTTTCGTCCGCCTAGCGAAGGTCGCTCATTAATAATTCAAGTCACGCTTGGCTGTTCGTGGAACAAATGCAGCTTTTGCGAGATGTATTCCACCAAGCAATTTAAAGCAAGAAATGAAAGCGATGTGTTTGCAGACATAGATGCCTTTGCTCCCTATGCCCAGCAGATACGAAGAGTATTTTTAGCAGACGGAGATCCATTAGTACTATCGACCAAGCGCTTAGTTAATATCCTAAACAAACTAAAACAAACATTCCCAAGACTAACCAGAGTTTCCACATACGCTTCACCCGGAAACCTTAACAGAAAATCTGAGCAAGAATTACGTGAGCTCAAACATGCCGGACTTGATTTGTTGTATGTTGGTATTGAATCAGGTGATGATCAGGTTTTAAGCAATATTAATAAAGGCGAAACTTACGATTCTACAATTACTGGCTTAAATAAGTCGAAAGCCGCTGGCCTGCATAGTTCAGTTATGATAATTAATGGTTTAGGAGGTAAAGAGCTTAGCAAGCAACATGCAATTAATTCG
Source organism: Bacteroidales bacterium (assembly GCA_041584015.1). Taxonomy (GTDB): domain Bacteria; phylum Bacteroidota; class Bacteroidia; order Bacteroidales; family M50B96; genus JBFHES01. The sequence continues at coordinate 4,998 of JBFHES010000232.1, read as the reverse complement.
GCCAAGCTATTGAATGAAACCCAACCTAAATATGCATCAACACTTGTTCTCTCATTATATAAAGGTCTGGCGGATTATCAACTGAAACACAAAGGAACATTTACACCGCTTTCTACCATAGAGCTCATTGAAGAGATGCAACAGTTTTTAAGGGAAACAGAACTAAAGGAAACTATTTTCAGAAGCGACCATGCTTCCAATTACCTTGTTTTAAAAGGTGTTCTTGGACGCGACAAGCAAAAATTTCTTAATCAGGTAAATGATGCCATATGCAATCCGGAACTGGTGAATCTGCGAGAAGAGTATCAACGTGAACTCTAAATTTGTTAATATAGAGCTGAAATAAAATAATTCAATTTATAGAACGTTCAAGCAGCATATCAAAAAAAACATATGACATAGAGCTACTTCTTATTTAATAACCTAAACCAAATAAAATGAGAAAAGTAGTTTTAATGTTAATGATCATGGCTCTTGCATATTTGTCTTACGCGCAAGGAAGCGAACAGGTAACTCCCTCTAAATTTAAATATGGTTTCAACCTTGGAGTTGGATACAGCATGCTCAGCTCTGCGCATGAGTTAACAAAGGAGCAGCAACTTGAAAATGGCAGTTCATTTCAGTTAGGTATTATTATGGAATACCAATTAAACAATTGGTTCTCCCTGGCACCAAAAGCTGAGATTGCTTTTAACGATACTCGCTATATAAAAAAAAAGCATACTATTGAGGATGTTTATCCTGCTACCATCAACCTAAATATGCTGGCAAAATTCAAGTTGAATACTAGTAATATGAGCCCGTACATTTTAGTTGGTCCGGAATTTAAGCAACCATTAAAAGCACAAAGCAAAACAACTACTGAGTTTACACATGGCTCCACCATGGCTGTAAATCTGGGTGTAGGCATCGCCAAAAAGTTAAAGTACTTTACCTTGGCTCCGGAGATTCGTTATTCATACGGCCTCACCAATATTAATAGTGATCCGGAATTACAATCACTCTACCTGCATAACCTCTCTCTTGTTTTGGGCTTCATCTAAACCGCATCAATAAAATTAATATTTCTAATTATTTAGAAATTAATATTCATTCAAAGACCCTGAGCATGATTCAGGGTCTTTGCAGTTATAATGGTATATACAGCACATTAGGCGCACTCTTTCTACATCGAAATAATGTCCTAGTCGAAATTATTTTTCGCATCTTGTAACTTTCGTATTTTCGTAGCGTCTCCTCAGCATCATGTCAAAAGCACTGTTTGAAAAATATATAATGCCAAGCTCGGATAAGATGTACAGATACGCTTATTCGATTTTGAAAAACAGCGAAACAGCTGCTGATGTGGTACAGGAATGCCTCATGAAAATATGGGACAAACGCGAAAAGCTTCCTGAAATTAAAAGCCCCGACTCCTGGGCTATGCGCATTACACGAAACCAATGTTACGATTGGGTTAAAATGAATCGTTTCACGATTATTACGGATGAGGAACTGAATGTAAGTGCATCGGAAACAACTGATGATTCGACCATTGCAAGCGATCATTTAAACTGGCTGAACAAGATTGTAAAAACCTTACCCGAAAAGCATCAGGAGATTTTTCATTTACGTGAAATCGAAGAAATGGCCTATCAGGAAATAGCTGAAATTTTGAATCTGAACTTGAGCGAAGTCAAAGTTTCGCTGCACCGAACCCGCGCAAAAATAAAATTAGAAATGCAAAAAGTTGATGAATATGGAATCGCGAATTAAAGCAATACAGGAAAAATATTGGGCAGGCGAATCGACCATTGAAGAAGAACGCCTGCTGAAAGCATACTATAACAAAAATAGGGATGCCGGTGCCGAAGCGGATTACTTCAAGCAGATTCAGCAATCAGCTAAGCTTAAGTCGCCAATTAGCTTTCAGGTACCCGACAAGAAAACTAGATTGCCTAAATGGCTGGCAATTGCAGCTGTCAGTATCGGTATCATTTTCAGTGTATCCATCATCAGATCGGTAAATCAACAAGACGAGTTTCTGGTTGACGATCCACAAGAAGCAATGAGAATTACACGTCAGGCCTTAATGACCATTTCTTCAGGAATGAATAAAGGCAACAGCTATGCAGAAGCAATTTCGAAATTTGACGATGCTAAAACCGCCATCAAATATCAATAAATAGATAAAACCAAAAACCATAAAATCTAAGAAACATGAAAATCAAATTATTAATTATCGGAATGATGCTCTTCTCTTTTTCAGGCATGGCTCAAGGCAGCCTTATTGCAAAATACTTTGAAAAATATGCAGACAACGAAGCGTTTACCAAGGTAACTGTTAATGCCAAAATGTTCTCACTCTTCACGGAATTGGAAGTTGATGGCGAAGATGAAAAGGCTTTTCTGGATGCAGTAAGTAAACTTAAAGGCTTAAAAATATTAGCAGCTGATAGTGTTGTTGATGCAGCCAAATTGTATGCAAAAGCAACGAAGGATGTGACCAGCAACGGTTACGAAGAACTTATGACGGTTGAAGATGCAGAGGAAGACATGCGCTTTTCGATAAAAGAGAAAAACGGAAAAATTGAAGAGTTAATAATGATCGTTGGCGGAAACAAGAATTTTGTAATGCTAAGTTTGTATGGCGAAATAGACCTAAAGAACATTTCTAAAATTGCAAGATCAATGAAAATTAATGGTCTGGATAATCTAGGTAAACTTGAGAATGTTGAAGAAAAATAGACTAATAATCATTCTTTTGCTAATGGGCTTTTCACAAGCCCTATTGGCGCAAGAAAGCATTCTGAAATCATATACAGACTCCACACGAATTAAGGAATACTGTTTTTACCCCAGCACCTTGCGCATGCTGAATCTTGCCCAAAGCGATGAATTTAACGATCTGGTTACAAATATTGAAAAGCTGCTTATCTATACACTTGATTCAACAGCTGCAGCCGATAAAAGCTACCGAAGCATGTTAAACGAATATCAGGCAACAGGTTTTGAAGAATTAGCCACTATGACAGGCGGAAAAACAAACCTACAGATTTATGGTAAAGATACGCAGGTAAATGAGCTCACGGGAATCATCCGGACAGAAGAAGATGTTTATGCATTCTATCTGCTGGGAGATATAGACTGGGTGAAGATTCCTGCAATGATTCAGAATTTTAATGAAAGTGATGTACTAAACATTTTCTCACTTAAAAACAGATAAGCTTGGAACATACGCTAGCCATACGGCAACTCTCAAAACGCTTCGGAAAAATACAAGCGGTAAATCAACTCGATTTAACCGTACTTCCCGGTCAGGTATACGGCATACTTGGCCCCAACGGCAGCGGTAAAACAACAACCCTAGGAATGGTGCTCGATGTAGTAGCATCAGACACAGGTAGTTTCAGTTGGTTTGATGGCATGAAAGGTGTAAGCGCCAGAAAACGCATTGGAGCCATGCTGGAAACGCCAAGCTTTTACCCACACCTAACAGCGGCCCAAAACCTCAAAATTGCGGCACATATAAAACAATGTAGTACCGACCGAATTGAACCCACTTTAGAAATGGTCGGGCTACTTGAAAGAAAAGACGATAAATATAAAACCTATAGTTTAGGAATGAAGCAACGGCTTTCTCTGGGTGCTGCGCTGCTCTCCGACCCACCAGTGCTTATTCTCGACGAACCAACCAACGGCCTGGATCCTGAGGGGATTGCCGAAGTTCGGTCGCTTATTCGAGACATAGCCGCACAGGGTAAAACCATAATAATGGCTAGCCATTTATTGGACGAAGTGCAGAAAGTTTGCACGCACTTTTGTATTCTGCGAAAAGGTGTTAAACTACATGAAGGTCTTGTGAAAGATACCTTGGGTGAAATAAATCGAATTGAAGTCAGGAGTAATAATCTTGATGAATTGGCTGAAGTAATGAAGAGGTTCGATGGCTTGGAAGAACTGCAAAAGAACACAACATCATTGCATCTTAGTTTAAAAGAGCAATTTGATGCCACTGATGTAAATGCATGGTGTTTCAAAAACGGGATTGTACTTAAAAGACTTATAACTCACACCAATTCACTGGAACAAGAATTTCTTAAAATCCTTAAAGAAAATGATTAGGACACTTAAACTAGAATGGTTAAAGCTGAAGAACTATCGCGTGTTCTGGATTCTGTTAGGAATGTATTTGCTCGCACTTACAGTTATTGCAGCTGGCGGCGGTTATTTTCTCGAATGGCTTAAAGATAAAGGTGTAGAACTTGAAGGTATCGATCCGACAATTATACCTATCTACGATTTTCCAGATATTTGGCAAAACCTTACCTACCTTGCTTCATATGGAATTATTCTCTTAACATTCATTGTAATCATCTCGGTAAATAATGATGTTACCTACAACACACTTAGGCAAAACATTATTGATGGAATAAGTAAGCGCGAATACCTTATGAGCAAGATGATGCTGATTTTAAGTTTGGCCGGCATTAGCACATTGGTGTTAGTTGCGCTCGGTCTTATACATGGCAGTATTTATTCAAGTGTACTGGAAAGCAAATTTATTTTTGATGAACTTGAGTTTGTAGCTGCCTACTTTTTTCAGATTGTTCTATTTTGCACCATGGCATTTTTACTTTCTCTGATTATTAAAAAGTCGGGATTTGTAATTGTAGCGCTGTTCCTCTATAGCATCATGTTCGAGCCAATAATTGTGGTGATATTCGAGAATGCTCCATTTTTCAAGGAAGGAATCATGCCTTCAATAACGCCGTTCTTTCCTATAAACTCGATGAAAAGCCTAATTGACCTGCCATTTGGTAGATATATCTTTCAGGAAATTAATGATAACATCTCCATAAAAGCCTTGGCAATAAGCATAGGCTGGTTTGTTATCTATTTAAGCGGAATAATATATATCCTAAAAAAACGGGATTTAAAAGGGTAAGCGAACCATTAAGGTTTGCTTACAACCTGTATTTTGAGAGCTACTTATGCAGCCTGCTCTTTTTTAGATTT
>JBFHES010000231.1:0-7238 GCA_041584015.1 Bacteroidales bacterium | reverse complement strand
TCTAGATTAATACAATATCATTTAATATACCTGACTAGTTATTAGTGAAGGTGCCATTGAACTAGTTGAGGCAAGCTTTTATTTGGCATCTGTGGTGGGTTTTTGGTTCGTTTTGGGCGGTAGCCAAAATGAACAGAAGAATAGTTGATTAGGAACCAGCTCAATCGTGCTCCTACAACTCCCCTTGGCGCTTCGCCCACACCCAAGATCTCCATCATTCCTGACTTGATCAGGAACCTATTCAAATAATAAACATAGAAATATTGAATATAGAAAGTTCAATTACGAATAAATAGATCCATTGGGATTTCATCCCAAACCCGACTGCATTTTTTCTTCGTCCTGAAGGGACAGAAGAATTTAGCCCAGGGCAGCGCCCTGGGTTCATGTAGTTATATCAGACTAGCGCCCTGTAAGGGCAACTTAATACTATATTACCCTTACAGGGCGTCAATGGATTTGCCTTCACATGGGTTTTTAGTAAAACAAGACGCAGCGCTGTGGGGCAGTCCTGGTAAGTAGTGCACAAGTTTCAGCGCAAACTGTTAATATACATCCCTGCTCTGCTTTCTGAAACGGCTTGCACTACGCGAAAAGCGAGGGGTTGTAGTTTTACAAAAAAACAGGTGGCAGCAAGGACTTTTTTCTTTCTTTTTTGGTCAATCAAAAAAGGAAAGTTGATTACCGGAGATTTACTTGTCGGCTATAACTGAATGTGCAAAACGCAGCTACTAATCGAACTATTATAAGCTATTCTTTGCCTTGATGCAAAGAACGAAAAATCAAGATCAAAGAATGCTTCAGCCCGCCTCGCTGCTGCCTTTACTCTATCTAATAAAATCTGACACTCAGAAGCAGAACAATTCTAATCCAAATACTCTTACTTGTTTCCTAAGCGGCAGCAGCTCCCGCCTACGCCGGCCCGCTCTTTGATCCGGCCATCGCACAATCATGCTGTCGCGCGTGTCCTCATGTGTTGTTTATAAACAACCCCTGCGCACTCCATCATTCCTGGCTTAATCAGGAATCTCATTAAATAATAAGCCCATTAAATGTAGAACATCGAAAGTTCAATTACGAATAAATAATCTCATTGGGATTTCATCCTAAACCCGACTGCATTTTGGACGGTAGCCAAAATGAACAGAAAGAAAGTTGATTAGGACCCAGCTCAAACAGAAAACAATTTTAACGGCCATATCAAGCTTGTTTCTTGGTTCATAGCCTGATGCCATTGGCAGCAGGCTATGCAGAACGAAAATGCATATTTCAATAAGGCATTTAAACCCTCGTAGGAATTAAGGCTTACTCAAATTCCCGGGCAACATATTCCTTAAACCCCGGTGTCTGCAGAATTTTGTAGGAATCTTCTTTATCAGCAATAATTAGATAGACATCAAGATTATTGTTGGTGGCAAACTCCATTGCTTCTTCGGCTCCCATCACCATAAAGGCGGTTGCATAGGCATCGGCCGACATACAATCATCTGCTATTACGGTTGCGCTTAATAAATTGTGTAGTACTGGACGGCCAAGTCGAGGATCAATGGTGTGGGCATATTTAATACCATCTTCAATGTAAAATTTGCGATAGTTTCCGGAGGTTGCCAGCGCTTTGTTTTTTAATTCAACCACAGCCTGTAGCTTATGTGGGGCAACACCTGTGGTGTCGTCTATTGGTTTGTCAACACCAACGCGCCAATTTGCTCCCTCGCGATTCACACCCTTGGTAAGCACCTCGCCGCCAATTTCAACCAGGTAGTTTTGCATTCCCAGCGATTCAAGATAATTTGCAACCACATCAACCGAATAGCCCTGAGCTACTGCATTAACGTCGATGCTAACATTTGGGTGCGCCTTGTTTAATCGATTGTTCTCAATGGTAACCAAATCGAAATGTACAAACTCCCTGAGGCTGTCAATAAGCTCGTCGGTGATGATGTCTTTGTTGGCCAAACCAAATCCGTAGGCTTTAACAATTGGCGCCACAGTAATATCAAAAGCACCATCGGTTTGGCGACTAATTTCAAGTGAGGCCTCAACAACTGTTGTAAAGAAATTGTCTAGCTCAACATCTGTTTCGTTTCGGTTGATGCGTGAGATGATGGAAGATGAATTGTAAGAGGAAAGAGAGGTGTCAAACTCTGCTAGCAGTGAGTCAATCTCCATTTTAAAATTGGTAGGATTATCGTAAATAATATTATAGGTAGTGCCTTGGGTAAAGCCCATTAGTTGTGAGTAGTTGCTCTTATCATTACAAGCCACAAATAGTAAACTGGCAAGTATCAGCAATATGCTATATCTTTTCATAATCTTAGATTTCTAATTTTTGCAAAGATATGGAATTGAGTGAGGTCGTAATTCATTATTAGCATTATTGTAAGCACGATTAAAAAGTAAATAATAGCACTATTGAAAATACTTGTTTTAATTGATTGTGAGATAGCTATTTTTTAAAACTATATTTGTATTTGCACGTTAAAAAAAGCGTTGAAATTGATTTGCTAATCAATGTATACTATTAAACAAGTGAGTTTATGATAGAGCCAGAGATATATAAGCACGAACAGGAGAGGCTTAGAAATTTAGAATCTTATTCGATATTGGATACCTTGCCTGAGTGCGATTATGATAACTTAACAGCCATTGCTGCCGAAATTTGTAATACGCCTGTTGCGCTGGTTAGTCTTATCGATAATAAACGACAGTGGTTCAAATCGCATCATGGTTTGGATGCAAGCGAAACTCCAAAAGAACATGCATTTTGTGCGCATGCCATAAACGACCCCGAAAGCTTATTTATCATTCAGGATGCGCGCACCGACGAACGATTTCATGACAACCCACTGGTTACCGGCGACCCCTTTGTTATTTTTTATGCCGGTATGCCGCTTGTTTCAGACGAGGGCTTTCCCTTGGGAACCTTGTGCGTGATAGATCATAAACCAAAGCTGTTAAGCCAAAGCCAGATTAGTTCGCTTAAAGCATTATCAAGACAGGTTATTAATTTATTCAAGTTGCGCAAGAACAAGCAATTACTGGAGAATGCACTTAGTGCCCTGGAGGAAAAAAATCAGGAGTTGGAGAGTTTTGCCTATGTTGCGGCGCATGATCTTAAATCACCCTTGGTGGGCATTTCAAATATGTCGCAGTTATTAAAGGACTTCTATTATGATAAATTTGATGCTGAAGGTCGTCATATGCTCGACTTATTAGATGGCTCTTCTCAGAAGTTAACTGGTTTGATTGATGGCCTGCTGGAGTATAGCAAGAGCGAAACCGTATTAAAGGAGTTTAATTCGATCATCAACCTGGAAGAGCTACTGAAGAATATTTCGGGTTTGTTTGCATTTGATCATGATTTAAAATTAAGCCTGAACACAGAGTTAAAAGAAATCTATTCCAATAAAACGGCCATTGATCAAATACTTATCAACCTAATTGCAAATGCGGTTAAATACAGCGATAAAAATTTGGTTGAGGTAGAAGTAGGTGTTTCAGAGAATAACATGGAATATGAGTTCTATGTGCGTGATAATGGACCCGGTATTTTACCTGAATATCACGATCGAGTATTTCGCATATTTGAGGTGTTAACCGCCGCTGATAAAAATGGAATGCAAGGAAATGGAATTGGTTTAGCTACCGTTAAAAAGATTGTAGAAAAATTAGATGGTAGCATTACACTTGAATCGGAGCCTGGCAAGGGAGCGAAATTTATTTTCACCCTAAAAAAATAAGTCCACCATTATTTAGTAATAATTCCTAAAACGGTGTAGTTGTCATTCGCATTAGCAAATTGTTTTATACAATTTTATTTTAACAGGAATGTTATATTAGTGCACAACTAAAACAAAACAAAATGAAGTACTTGTTGCTTGTCGTTTTTTTCCTTCAGCTGGCGATAAATCCCTTATCAGCGCAGCAATTACTTACCCTTGAAGGTGGAACAAATAATTTGTTATTGAACTCGCGAAATTTCGATGATGAATATTTGAACGTTGATGTAAACCATCTTTCCGGCTTTCAGGTAGGCCTTACCCTTAAGCTCGATAAGAAAAAAACGGTGGATGGAAAAGTGCTCATCAACTTTACTAATTCGGTTTTTAATATCCAGTCGGCTTTTGATAAGACCTATGAGTATGGGAATGCCAATGTTGATGTTGCCATGAATTCCTTGCGGTTTGCATACATGATTGACTATACGGTTGGTCGTAAGGTACAGTATTTTCTTAATGCCGGACCTTCGTTTGCGTGGATTATGCGCGTGAATATGGATGGATCGCAAAACAGCTATGAGGTGAACGGAACCGAGATATCAGCCTATGAAGAAATATTAAGCGGAAAGCAGGATAATGTTGTTTCGAGAGGTGTGTTTAGTTTGTACACCAAAACAGGTTTTAATTTTCCGATCAATCGCAAAATGTCGTTTCAAATCTCGTCGCAGCTTATATACGACTTGAATAACAATACACGCGATCATTTAAAGATTGCGGCTAACACCAGTATCACCAGTATGCTTTACTTAAACTTTATGGCCGGATTAACCTATGATGTTGGTTTGATACTGCATGACGAAGAGTGGGGCGAATAGCACAGCTCTGTTTATTTCATCCGAATAAAATACAATCAATAGCTTTTTAAAAAGCTTGGGTTGTTGAACTAGGTGTACAAGGTAAAGGGCTAAAACAAATTAAACAAGTATGGAAAGTGAATGGACAGCGCAATTTGAGGATTCCAGAATACGTGCAATAAACACCTGGTTTAATGGCGAATTGTTATATGTAAACGACGAATTACAAGATCACCGATTTGGTGTTTTTGGATCAAATTTAAGCGGTCATGTTATTGATAGAAATGGTGAGCGCAAACTTATTAAAGTAAGCTTAGGAGGTAGCTTTTCAGTTAAGTGCCATCTTTTTGTTGACGATAAAAAAGTACCGACCGAAAAGCTTTAAATAGCCTTTTGTGTTTAAACATAAGAGCTGTAAAGCATTATTTAAAACACCGAAGCTTAAGTTATCAAGCAGCCTTATGTTTTTCCAATAAAGCATATTATCGATTTGCCCTTTTAGGAAAGCCAATGTAAGATTTATAGTCTACAGTGCAATATGGTGTTTTTATTTCCTATTTTTGGGTAAGTATGTACACCTTTCAACTAAACGAGATAAGTAATATAAAATCAAGTGAGGTTTACATATTGATACGTTAACGCCAAGCTAAAAAGACAGACTACATGATTGAAAATATAACTCTTGAATATGATGCTTTTTTAAGATCTGTAAAAAGAAATAAAGATATTTCTCATTCTATACTTATTGGTGCAGGAGCTTCTATTAGTTCAGGAATACAATCTGCTTCAGATTGTATTTGGGAGTGGAAAAAGGATATTTATTTATCAAAGAATCCAAATGCTTCTGAATATTATAAGAATACAAAAAATGATTCCGTTAGATCAAGTATCCAAACTTGGATTGATAACGAAGGTATCTACCCAGAACAAAATTCAGAAGAAGAGTACTCTTTCTTTGCCGAAAAAGCATACCCAATTGCAGATGATCGGAGAAAATATTTTCAATCACTAATTGAAGGCATAGAGCCATATGTTGGTTATAAGCTTTTATGTTTATTAATTGAAAAAGAAATCATTAAATCTATATGGTCAACAAATTTTGATGGTTTAGTTGTAAAGTCGGCTCATCAAGCAAATATTACTCCAATCGAAATAACGTTGGATAGTGTTGATCGAATTTATAGAAATCAAAGCCGAAAAGAAGTCTTGTCAATTTCTCTTCACGGAGACTATAAATACAGTACATTAAAAAATACAACAGATGAGTTAGATACACAGAACGATGTTTTTGTAGAAGCAATATCAAGGTATCACAATGATAAGAATCTTATCGTAATTGGGTATAGCGGAAGAGATAAGTCATTAATGAAAGCACTTACCCAAGCATACAGCCAAAAGGGCTCAGGTCGATTGTATTGGTGTGGTTATGGTCATCAAATAACAGATGAAATAAAACTACTTATTGAAACTGCTCGGGAAAATGGAAGAGAAGCTTTTTTTATTCCAACAGATGGATTTGATAAGACATTATTGCATTTAAGTAAAGCTTGTTTTGAGAATGAAAAATCTTCTTTGGATAAAATAGCTGAGATTCTATCAAGTTCACAAATAGAAGAACTAGAGACAACTAATTTCTCTCATAATATTACAAGAACAGATAAGTACATAAAAAGTAATCTACATCCAGTAGTATTCCCAAAAGAAGTATTTCAATTTGAATATGATTACAAAGATGAAAAACCTTGGTCGACTTTAAAAGAATTAACAAAAGACAAAGACATTTGTGCAGTGCCTTTTAAGCGTAAAGTCTTTGCATTAGGTACATTATCATCAATAAATAATGTCTTTGGTAATGGACTTAAAGGTCAAATTTTGCGAGTTCCCATATCTAAAAAGGATGTTGAGAATGTCACCAGTTTCAAATCTCTTATGTTACAAGCTATTGTTAAGACATTTTCCAATAATGACATAATTGAATCAAATGGCAAAGACAAAATATGGCTCGCCCGAAGTAATAATACTGTAATCCAAAATGAACAGTCTGTTCAGGTACATAAGTCTATTTATCTATCCTTGTTTTTTGATTACAGAAATAAATATGCGTTTTTAACTTTCAAACCTACAGTGCATTTAACCAGTGAGCAGGAAATATCAAAAGAAATAAAACAAAACCTGAGTAAAGTATCGCTAGAAAAACTGTTCAACAAACAATATGATGAATTACTAGAAAACTGGAAACAACTTCTTTTTAAGAATAGTAGATTAATTTTTGAATATCCAAGTAATACAGGTACTGGTTTTGAATTTTCAATATCACAAAATACTGCATTTGCTGAAATAATGGTATTAGATTCGAATTTTCGTGCATATCATCCTGCTAAATACAATAAAAAATTCACCCAACATAAAGGAATTCAGTTTTTAGAACCGCAATTAATATTTACAAATAATAATTCAAATCAACCAACAAAGGATTTTCATCCAATGAGGGCTCTTACAAATCATAAACCATTTGATTTTCCATTAAATGGTACACTCTACTCTAATGAAATAAGCCTTGGTGTTATTTGTGGTAAAAAATATTCTAGTAGTTTTTATGCTTTTCTTAATTCTCTGAATCAGAAACATATATCAAATGTTAATACTGATTATTTGATGGATTATC
>JBFHES010000230.1:0-7246 GCA_041584015.1 Bacteroidales bacterium | reverse complement strand
TATTCCAATCACAACAAGTATAATTTCACCGACAGCATAAAGTAGATATTTACTGAATTTATTTTCAGTCAGCATTTTTTTACGAATTTTTCTAAAGAATTTTATCATTGGTTATTGGTTGATCATAATGAAGCACAACGTGTCTGTATGTACATGTGTTTTTATATCATTTATATCTTTAGCTGAAAAGGTGTATATACATGTCCAAAAATAGCAAATAAAAACACCTTTACCTGTTGATCTATAAAATATCTTCTATCGGATTCTTAAATTTATTAATGTTGGTTTCGGTAACATGGGTATATATTTCTGTGGTTTTTGTGCTCTCGTGTCCAAGCATGGCCTGAATGTAACGTAAATCGGTTCCCTGCTCTAAATGATGGGTGGCAAAACTGTGACGCAACATGTGCGGAAAAACCCTCCGTTTTATGTTTGCTCTTTTGGCAGCTCTTTTTATTACATTGCTTATACTCGTGGAGCTGTATTGCTCGCCAACTTGCCCCTCAAGCAGCCACTTCTGGGGTTTGTACTTTAAATAATAGTCGCGTAATAGTTGTAAAATTGGCCTGGCAAGTTGCACGTATCTGTCCTTTTTTCCTTTGGCACCTATAATCTTAAGCAGCATTCGGTTTGAATCAACATTATTGAGTTTCAAGTTTATTAGCTCGCTTCTGCGCAATCCGCCTGAATATAAAATGGCAATTAAACATTTGTGCTTTAAATTATGGGTGTGTTTAATCATGCTTCCGATTTCATTTTTCGACAAAATATCGGGTAGCTTACGTTCACTACGCGGGCGTTCTATAGTCAAGTATTCCTTTTCTCTGCCAAGTACTTTCTCAAAGTAAAACTTTATTGCATTAATACGCTGGTTTTGCTGGCTTAATGAAATGTTTCGGGTTCTGATTAAATTAAGAATGTATTCGTTTATCTCTTCAGGGCTAATGGTTAATAGCTCTCTATTGATAAATTGTCCTGTAAACTCTCTAAAATAACTGCAGTAGGTTGATATGGTGCTTTGGCTGTATCGCTTTTGTTCCAGTAAATTTATATAGCTCTCAGGAATGTCTCCTTTGGGGAGTTTTGGTAAAGGCTTTATATCTGTTTGTTTCTGGTTTTTAGCTGTGTTGGCCACAAGCTTAGAATAATCAATATATGCCACATCTTTCAGGCTTTCGTAAAAGGTGTTTAAATTAAAGTCTTCTTTTAGTATATACCAGAATTTATGATTATCGCTCCATTTGGCGCCGGCCATTTTATCCATTTTTTCAAAGATGAGCTGGTTGTCGTCGAAGTGAATTGCAATAGCCTCACTATTCTGCTTTTTTTCAATGCTTAGTTTAACGCGAGGTTTTGGCATGTGTTGTTTGCTTAATTATACTGACGTAACAAATTTACTATTTTAAATAACGTTGCTTAAAAGTTTTATGATAAAAAATGCTTTGATGCTCGAGATTGTTTTTTTATTAGCCGGGGGCATTAAAACTGCTGGGAAATCTATTTGCTATTATCCCAGATTACAGCAAATTCTGGCAGAACAAATAATTGCCTGGCATAGGTGTAGAACCTGTAAAGCAGACTAAACCAAATCTCATTAACAATGTTAGTATAGCTCATCATTTATTAGGAAAGCTATGAAAGTTTTAAAGTTTGGCGGAACATCTGTTGGCAGTGCCGGGAGTTTTCAAAGTGTTGTTCAGATAATCAAACAAGCTGCGTTAAGCTCCAGGTTAGTAACTGTTGTTTCGGCCATGAAAGGTGTAACGGATGAGTTAGAACAATTGGCACAACTTGCGCTTAACGGCAACAGGGCATTCATAAACTCAGGAATAGATGGTTTGTTCCATAAACATGCTGCCGTTGTGCAGAAAGTAGTGGAGGAGGGGAGTCGCGATAGAGCCTATGCTATGCTTAAGGCAACGCTCGACAGTTTAAAGCATTTACTGTATGGTGTTGAAATGGTGAATGATCTATCAGATAAATCGCTTGCTAAAATTGTTACCACCGGCGAATTGCTTACGGCAAAATTGCTGGAGCTAGCGCTGAGCGGAGAGAATGCTGTTGTCTTTATCGATTCAAGTAAAACCATACGAACCGAAAAACATTTTTTGGGTGGCGAGGTAGTATTGACCGAAACAGAGGCAGCCATTAGTACGCTGGTGACAAAAAACTTTAGCATTGGTGTTGCACCAGGGTTTATTGCTTCTGATAATAATGGACATATTACCACGCTGGGCCGAGGTGGGTCGGACTATACAGCTGCCCTGTTTGCTGCCGGGCTTGGGGCCAGCGTACTGGAAATTTGGACCGATGTGAGCGGAATTTATTCAGCCGATCCAAGATTGGTTAGTACTGCTTATCCAATAAAAGTATTGAGTTTTCAGGAGGTAATGGAATTGTCGCACTTTGGAGCAAAAGTAATTTATCCGCCTGCACTGTATCCTTCCTTTAAAAAAGGAATTGAGATTTTGGTGAAAAATACCTTTCAGCCCGAAGCCACCGGATCAAGAATCATCCATGAAAAGCCTGCACAGAAAGATGCTAAGTACATAACCGGCTTTTCATCTATTAATGAAATTACCATTCTTACGCTTAGTGGCAGCGGAATGGTTGGTGTGATAGGTTTGTCTGCTCGTTTTTTTTCGGCGCTGGCCAAGTACCAGGTTAATGTTATTTTAATTACGCAGGCATCGTCTGAACACTCCATTTGCATTGCTATTAAGCAATCGCAGGCCAATAAGGCAAAGGAGGCTTTGCTCGAGGAATTTAAATACGAGCGGCTGATGGCCATGATTGACGAACCGCTTATTGAGCACGATTTCTCGATTATAGCCATTGTTGGCGAGCAAATGAATAAAACCAAAGGCATTAGCGGAAAAGCCTTTAGCGAGCTTGGCTCCAATGGAATTAATATACATGCCATAGCGCAAGGTGCATCGGAGCTTAATATTTCCTTTGCCATTAAATCATCGCAAACCAAAAAAGCACTGAATGTGCTGCATGATGCTTTTCTTCTGTCGGGAGTTAAGCGACTGCATTTATTCATTGTAGGTATTGGTAATATTGGCAAGAAGCTGTTGGAATTAATCGCTACTCAGCGGGATTATCTACGAAAGGAAAAACACCTGGAACTGGTGGTTACCGGATTGTCGAATTCTAAGAAGATGATTTTACAGGAAGATTTAGACGTAAATGGCGATTGGATGAGCTATTTAAATGAACATGGCGAACAGAGTGATATGAATGGCTTTATTCATAAAATGAAGGCAATGGATATTGATCATTCTATTTTCATAGATAATACCGCGAGTGAGGAGCTACCCTTGCTTTATCCTTCAATATTTGAAGCAAGCATTGCGGTGGTAACCTGCAACAAAATAGCAGCATCTGCCGATTATAGTTTTTACCGAAAGCTTAAAGATGCCTGCTTGGTAAACAAAACAACTTTCCTCTACGAGAGTAATGTGGGAGCCGGATTGCCGGTGATACGTACTATCAACCATTTGGTGTCGTCGGGTGATAAAATACAGCGAATTGAAGCGATTCTGTCGGGAAGCCTGAATTACATTATGAATGCTTTTCACAGCGGTCGATCGTTTCGAGCAGCTGTAGAGGGAGCCATGGCTGCGGGGCTTACCGAACCCGATCCAAGGGTCGATTTATCGGGTAAAGATGTTGCCCGAAAAATTCTAATCCTTGCGCGTGAATCTGGCTATAAGCTGGAAATGGAGGCCATTGATTGTGCCGTGTTTTTACCGGATGAATGTATGAATGCAGCTTCGGTTGACCAATTCCTGGAATTGTTGACCAAATACGAGGATCATTTTCAGAACTTAAAACAACAAGCCCTTGCCGATGATGGCTTATTGCGCTTTGTAGCTTCCTTTACGCCGAGCTACACCAAAGTTGGACTGGAAACAGTGAAGCGCAGCAGTCCGTTTTATCAAGTAGAGGGGAAGGACAATATTGTGTCAATAAGTAGCAGATGGTACAAGGAGCAACCTTTGGTGATAAAGGGGGCCGGTGCTGGCGCAGAAGTAACCGCTTCGGGTATATTCTCAGATGTATTAAGTCTGGCGAGTAAGTAGAATTTCGGTTCAGTTTATAACGGATGAACTGGCGTGTGCTTGTATTATGTATTTTCTGGTTCAATATCTAATCACGAGATCTAAGAGCACGAACTGTATTGTGGTTATAGTTAATATGACCGCCTCTCTTATTCGGCTTTTTTAAAAACAGCTTGATTTTCTTTGCTTACTTTCTTTTATCAAGGAACTAGCATAGCCAATCATGGATATCTGTTAAAACAGTTTTAATGAATAAAGAAATGAAGTCGGGTTTGGGCAGTCAGCCCAAGAGCTTAACTAATCTTTTTTATTCCGTTCATTTTGGCTGCCGACCCAAACGACCCAAAAATCCACCACAGAGCAGCAATTTTCATTTCGCGCCATCCGTGGACAACCTGCCCTGCACAAGGTGAGCATAGTCGTTGCTAATTTAGGTTCATAAGTTTATGTAGATCCGTTGCCTTTAGGTAATCATGAATTGCCACATAGCTAGGGCATCACTGTAGCTATTGCGAGTGCAGAGTGTAGCTGCTAATTGGTGCTGTCAAGTCATAGCACGGACCATGGGCCCGTGCTACCTTGAAGAGGTGATTCTTTCTAATTTATTTTGAAAGCATTACTTCTCAGTCTGCTTTATATTGTAAGCCAGTAAGGCATTTCCGTGCCTGATATAGAGCACACCGTTTTTTATCACCGGATGAGAAAAATGTTCCTTACTTCCTTTTTCAACTTTAAAGGTTCCGGTAATCTCAAAGCTTGCAGTATCGATTAAACAAACATTCCCACGTTTATGAGAATAGGTATACAGCATGCCATCGGCATAAATGATCGATCCTTTACCTGTTTCAACAGAATCCTGAATGGCACCCGAATTTGCATCATGCATTAGCAGGTTTTTACTTCTTCCGCCAGCGCCTGAGTAGAGCTTATCTGCCAATTTTATCATGCCACCAAAGTAATTGCCATTTATGGTGTCGTGCCATATTTTTGTAATCGAAGCACCATCATCAGTTAGCTTGTATTTTAATAATCCATGTCCAATAGGTGCTGACGTGAATATTGCTCCATCTTCATAAATAATCGTATTGGCGTGGTTCGGATATTTAGATTTAAATGATTCGCTCCAAAGCAAGTCACCTGTTTTTGCATCTACACCTAAAAAGCTTTCCTGAGAGTAGGTAACGAGCACTTGATGTTCATTGATATTAATTAGCTGTGGCGAATTATAGGCTGGCTTTTCGCCATTTGCTTTTGAGGTCCAAATGAGGTCTCCGGTAAAGCGATCTAAGGCAACCAGGTTGGTATCGGCACCGCCGGGCATTGCATATACTACTTTGTCGTTAATTAGTAACGACTGTGCATAACCAAAGTAGGGTGTCTTCCCATTAAGATCGTCTACCATGTTTTTGGTCCAAAGGATTTCGCCATTTGCACTTTTTAAACATGAAATTTCGCCGGTTCCTGAGGTAACATATAGCAGGTCGTCAATCAGTGTTGGGGTTGATCTGGTGCCCGGATAACTTCTGTTCCATTCAAAACCAAAATCTGTTTGCCATACTTTGTTTCCGTTGAGATCTAAAGCCATAACAACCGCAATGCTATCGCGCGATGCAAGAATGTAAATGGCCTTGTCTGTAATAATTGGAGATCCATAACCATCTCCCAGTTCTTCGTTTGCCCATAAGAGCTCAGGACCTGCTTCGGGCCAGGATTTTAATAGATTGGTCTCCTCATATTTACCATCTCTGTTTTGACCCCGCCATTGCTCAAGCGTTGATTGTTTTTCTTCCTGTGGTGCACAACTGTAAAAGATTGCTGCGATTAAAAAATACCATACGTTCTTTTTCATCATAAATAGTGATTGATTGTAATGCTTGTAAAAGTAAAAAAAGAAAAGATTAACAGATGCCTTATTTCTAAGAATTGAAATAATCATAGAAGTAGTTCAATCGACAGGCATTTAAAGCCTTTATAAGTTTAGTTTATGGCTGGCATTAAATTCTACGATTGCAAGAACAGGGCTTCATTGGTTTGCCTTGTGCGATAAACATTGCCATCATTTTGGTGCTTGAAAAGTTGCATTTTATCGCAAGCTATTTAGTATGTTTATGACCTCAATAATTATAGAAAGTAAAAGAATTGCTATGTCAAAAATAGGAGCGTTGGAACTGATTGGTAACACCCCAATGGTGCATTTAAAAACACTTGATCCTAAACCGGGTGTAGAGATACATGCGAAACTCGAGTACATGAATCCCACAGGAAGTATGAAAGACCGAATTATTACTTACATGGTTCAGAAAGGGATTGAAGAAGGGAAAATCAACAAGAATACTACACTTGTTGAGGGAAGCTCAGGTAATACGGGTGCCTCAGCTGCCATGATTGCTTCCATTATGGGTATGAAATCTATTATTGTTGTTCCTGATAAATGTAGTGAAGAGAAAATTGCCATTATTAAATCATACGGTGCGGAAGTTGTTGTTAAACCCGAGCTGACCTACGGGAAATTTCCTGCCATGATTGCCAGCGAAAGTGAAGACTACTATCACATTGATCAATATAACAACATTTATAATCCTGAAGCCCATTACATGACCTTAGGTAAGGAGATATGGGATGATATGAATGGAGAGATTACGGCTTTTGTTGCTTCGGGATCAACAGGTGGAACCATATCCGGGGTTGCAAGACGATTAAAAGAGAATAATCCCAATGTAAAATCCATCCTGGCAGATCCCAAAGGGTCCGTTTACAAACCATACTTCGAGGGCAAAGACGATTACCTGTCCTATATTGAGTCATTTCATGTAGAAGGAGCTGGAAAGACTAAAATCTGTGCAACAATGGATTTTAGCTTGGTTGATGAAGTTATTGAATTTGATGATGAGAAAGCCATTGCGATGGTACATCGGCTTGCCCGTCAGGAAGGCCTAATGGCTGGTGGTTCAAGTGGTGGTAATGTTTGGGCTGCGTTGGAGGTTGCAAAGCGAATGGACGGTCCTGCAAAAATTGTTACTGTTCTGCCCGATAGCGGTTACAAATACCTGAGCAAAATATTTAATCCTGCGTGGTTAACTGAAAAAGGTTTTGGACATCTTGTTGAATAATTCCTTTGGTTGGGTACAAAACAATTTTTTGAAATTATAAAAAGGTAAAGCATAGCGTTCTCGCTATGC
>JBFHES010000229.1:0-7267 GCA_041584015.1 Bacteroidales bacterium | reverse complement strand
GAAAATTCTGTTAAATATTTAAATATGTTTTTATGTGGTTGAATAGTTAAATGATTATCCTTAATTTAGGGCAGATAAATTAACTGTCTAATGAGATTATCAAAAGTTTGCGTTTTAATTGGTATGCTACTGATTGTTTCAACCTGTTATCTATATGCGGGTTTTACAGCAAGTGTTTCATCTGGTTGTGCTCCTTTATCTGTTAATTTTACTACAACAGCTAGCGGAACAGTTACAAATCATTCATGGTCGTTTGGCAATGGTAATACATCAACGCAAGCCAACCCGGGTGCCAATTTTATTAATCCTGGTTCGTATACAGTTACACTCAATGCTACTGTTAATGGGGTGTCTCAGACTTATACAACACAAATTACAGTTTACCCAAATCCCGTAGCATCTTTTTATATTACTGGTGGAACAAACATGGGCTGTCTTGATTTAACAACTGAGTTTGTTGATAATTCATCCTCCTCAGGTGTCCCAATTGTTAGCTGGCAGTGGGATTATGGAGATGGGGTAATCGAATCTTTTGCCGCATCCAGCGATCCAAGTCATGTCTATCACACGGGTGGCGATTTTTCTGTTTATCTAACAGTTACCGATCAAAACG
The DNA here is from genome assembly GCA_041584015.1 of Bacteroidales bacterium. Classification (GTDB taxonomy): domain Bacteria; phylum Bacteroidota; class Bacteroidia; order Bacteroidales; family M50B96; genus JBFHES01. The sequence goes on along the minus strand of JBFHES010000229.1, from coordinate 6,654 downwards.
GATGTTCCGGTACCAATGATCCACCTGTAATGGTAAGCGCATCACCAGGACCGAATGTTAGTTTTTCTGCCATTGGAGGAATGAACTTTTGTATAATTCCGGCAACTGTGCAGTTTTCTAATAATTCATCTCCCGGAGTAAGTTTTGAGTGGTCGTTTGGCGACGGTTCAACCTCTACGTTGTTTGAACCCACACATACCTACAATACTTACGATATGTTTAACGTAAGCCTTACTGTTACAGATGCGCAAGGCTGCAGTAACTCGCATTCGATTGGAAGCTTTATTAAGGTACAAATATTAGAAGCTGATTTTGAGATTCCCGAATATGTTTGTTTGAACGATACTTTTCAAATTAACAATAACTCCACTAATGCAAATCAGTTTAGCTGGGAGTTCAATCCGGGAACATCAAATGCTTATGAACCAGAACTAGCCTACAGTCAGGCCGGCAATCATATAATACAAGTAGAGGCAAGCCTGAATGGTGATTGCACCGACTCACATATGGAAACAATTTATGTTGAATATGTTAATGCGGCTTTTAATTATTTTCCAAGCAATGTATGTCAGCTTCCTGATTCCGTTGACATGATTAATCTATCCAGTACCAATAGCTTAATTGGAGGTTTAAGTTATGAGTGGATAATCGATTTTACCGAGAATTCTAGCTCAGTTGAGAATCCTGTTGTATGGTATACAGAAGTTCCGGAATTGTTTTTCGATTACGAACATACTTTTTATGATACACTAATTGTCACCAGCCCAATGGGCTGCAAAGATACAGTTGTCAATACTATGTCAATTTATTTGCTGGAACCATCATTTTATATGGCTCCTACAACTGGCTGTGTTTTCGACTCCATCACACCAGTTATTTATAACACATCAGAGTATAATCACCCTAATGATTCGGTGGTCACATGGGAATGGGATTTAGGCGACGGTAATTTTTATACAGGATTCGAACCGCCTCCTCATACCTATACCGATACAGGTACTTTTGCTGTTTCGTTTGTTGCAACAACGGCTTTAGGCTGCGAGATAAGTTCATTTTTTGACATGGTTCAAATTGGAGATAAGCATCACCCTGATTTTGAAATTATGGGAAGTGACACCTTCTGTGCATATGAAGGAAAGCACATCATAAACCTTTCAGAAAACGATACTTTTATTGATGGTTATGGATGGCACTTTTCGGATGGTGTGCAGTATAACTATAGTACACCTGGCTATCATCCTAAGGATACAGGCTGGATAAGTTTTGTATTATATGCCAGTCATAATGGTTGTTTGTCCGATACCTTTGCCAGTGATCAAATGTATGTACTTGGGCCGATTGGTTGGCTGGCAGAAGATTATCATGATTGCTATGTACCCGGACCTTATTATTATGAGTTCTCAATGCACGGTATTGATTATGATCACTTTTATTGGGACTTTGGCGATGGTTCGCCTATCGATTCGGTGAATACTAGCGTAACGCATGATTTTGGACATGATACCATAACCGCAGTAACTGTTACCTGGACCAATGATTCAACCGGCTGCGATTATGTTCGGCAGATTGGAATTAATGCCCTACAGTCGAAAGCAATAATTACTGCCGATACGCTTAAAGTATGTGTCGGATCCCCAATAGCGCTTCGGGGAGATTCATCAATTAATGAAACTTATTACGATCATTATGGCCATACAGGACAATGGGTATGGAATTATGGCGACAGTTCAGAGTTTGTACATCCATTACTAACCGATAATTGGGAAGTAAAACTTGATACAATTACAACACATACTTATTATGAAAAAGGTTTTTATACTGTACAATTAGCAGTGATGAATACCGTTGGATGCTTTGATACAACCTCTATTGTTGTGGAGGCTGTGCATCCTACACCCGAGTTTATTGTGGATCCTCCGGGAGGTTGCTCCCCTGTGGAGTGTACCTTTACTGATATTACCAGCCATCCCTATGCTATTCAGGAATGGGAATGGATATTAGGACAAGGTGATACCGTTGATATACAACAGCCGGATACAATCATATACCCGATAGGCAGTTATTGGGTGACCTTACAATTAACAGATGAACTTGGTTGTACTGCTATAACTGCATTCGAAGTTGTTTCTTCGCAACCAGAGGCCGATTTTCAGATTAGCGACTTACAGGTTTGTAAAGGTGACAGTATCTTTTTTACCAATCTTTCAACTACCTATGGAAGCTCTCCAATTTATGAATGGGATTTTGGTAATGGCGATTTCTCCTATGATTTTGAACCGGATTACCTTTATACCGACACCGGGGAGTTTAAACTCACATTAACGGTTATAGATGGTGGATGTGAAGATGAAATGACGGTGCCTACAGGCGATGTTTCCATAGAGGATCCGAATACCAAAATAGTACTCAATAATGACGGAAATTGTGCACCTGTATTTGCTAGCTTAACATGTTTGCCAAATCCATCGTATATGACTACTCACTTTTGGTCCTTTGGCGACGGTTCTCCTATATCCACAGATTATCCGGCCATGCATGGCTATTACGATAATGGAACTGTAGAAATAACTTTGTTTGTTAGTACATCGGCTGGATGTACCGCCAGAGATACCATTTACTTAGATGTGTTTGATCCAAGTGCTGAACTGCAGATTAGTGACCATGAGATTTGCTTAGGTGATTCTGTCGAGATTTCCATTGTAAATATGGAAAATGTAGGCAATATGTTTCTCGATTTGGGTGATGGAATCTATATGGATGAATTTACCGATTACACTTTTATGCACACCTATGTAGCAGTGCCACTTAACAACCAGTTAAGCGTATCTCTTGTATACGAAGATGAAACCGGACAATGCCATCCACCAGCAGCATACGATCTAATATCTGTTTTTGAGGCACGAGCCATTTTTGATAGAGGGCCGCTGGATGCTGATACCGCTGGATGTGGAGAACTGGCAGTAGCCTTTGTTGATAAAACAATTGGAGCAGATTCCTATTTTTGGAATTTTAATGATGGATTCACTAATTCAACACAAGCTGCACCCGATCATATTTTTACAAACCCGGGTGAGTATTTTGTTGAACTAACCATAACCAATAACCAGTATGGGTGCGTAGTTACAGAAGGTAAAAAGGTGCATGTTTACCCGCTACCAGAAATTCAAACCATTGGCGATGTTGAGATTTGTTTAGAGGACGAAATAAAACTCTGGTCGATGGGGGGCGATTCCATTGCCTGGTGGCCAAATGCTTATATTAACGACACAACTATTTTTGATCCTGTTGTTTCTCCACCTGCCAGTCAGCTCTACTTTATGCAAGTAAAAAATGAGTACGATTGCATGTCTGATAGCTCGGTTTTTGTTTATGTTCAAACAGAGCCAGAGCTCACAGTTTCTGATACTACAGTTATAGTTGGGGAGGAATTGAGTATTCCAATCGCAAATTATCAGCACGTGGAGTATTTCTGGGAGCCACCGTATGCCATCGATTGTCAAACTTGTCCGAACCCGGTTTTTTCGCCTTTATACGATACCACTTACTATGTAACAATAACAGCATGGGCAGGAGAGAAGGTTTGTTATGAAATAACCGATTCGTTAAAAATTGAAGTTGATTGGCAATTTAGTATTGATGTTCCAAATATTTTTACGCCCAACGGAGATAATATTAATGATGTTGTTTATGTCGATGGATGGGGTGTTCAGGAATTAATTGAATTTTCGATTTTTAATCGTTGGGGACAGAAAGTTTTTGAATCGCATGACATAGCGGTAGGCTGGGATGGATCCTATAATGGCACTGTACAACCAAACGACACCTATATTTATAGGGCCAGAGTACTTACATTTTCAAATAAAGTTTTGGAATTAAAGGGCACTATTAATTTGATTCATTAAGCTTTTTTAGCTTAGCGAGTTGATGTAGATAATTCCGTGCCCTTGATTTCCAGCCAGGCGAACCTTCATCCATTCTCTCTTCAAGTATTAATTGAAGCTCATTTCTTAGCTCTGGGATTTTCAGGCTTGTATTAAAAAGAATCTCCATTGAGAAAGCCTGAACCGCGATACTTTCCTTAGGGTTGTCTATGCAATTAAAGCAAATATCAACAACACGTCCGAGTTGATCTTCAGTAAAATGTAAGCGTGAAAAAGCCTTTGTAAATGCACGTTTTTGCCCTTGATGTTTGAAACTAAAGAATTGTGATAGAATAATATCGATGTATGGAGTAATCATTTCTGTGTTTGCTCTTGAAATTCTCTCGGCAACATGAGCTGCTCGCATTGCAACTATGGGCGATGCGTTTAGCGCGAGATCCATCAATTTTTTAAATTTTGTAATATCGTTGCCAACCAATTCGACAACAAAGTCCAGGTTTGCTTTACTAGAATCGAAGCTTAGGTATTTTTCAAAGGTAAGGTCTTTCATCAATTGCTTATGTTTAGGAGCAGTATATAGCGCCAGGCAAATTTATAGATTTATACAAAAAGTCAGTTATCTTTACTCTACCTTAAAATATTAACTTTTTTATTCTTCTTCTTAAACATGGTATTTAGTAGTATCTTATTTCTACTTTTCTTTTTTCCTGTTTTTCTTATTAGTTACTATTTGGTTCCCAGACGTTTTAAGAATTTGCACCTTCTGTTGTTCAGCCTTTTGTTTTATGCGTGGGGAGCCCCCAAGTTTATTGTCTTTGTTCTAGTGGCTGTAGTTAGCACGTATTATTTGGTTGCATTACTCGATAAGTCAACTGTTTTAAAGACCCGGAGATGGTTGCTTGCCGCTGCTGTTGCTTCTAATTTAGGTTTGCTGCTGTATTTTAAATATGCGAACTTTTTTATTGATAATGTTAACTCAGCTCTCCTGGCATTAAACTTAGCACCAATGACGTGGGTGCGAATAGCATTGCCTATTGGCATCTCATTTTTTACTTTTCAATCGCTCACCTATGCAGTTGATGTTTATCGAAGAGTGCATCAGCCGCTAATAAAACTAAGCGATTACGTTGTCTACATTTTAATGTTTCCGCAGTTAATTGCCGGACCCATTATTAGATTTAATACCATTGCAGATCAATTAACAGAACGCCGCGAAACATGGGATGATCGGGTTATGGGTTTTTATCGCTTTTGCATTGGTCTTGGAAAAAAGGTGCTAATAGCAAATGTTTTAGGGGAAACAGCAGACGAAATTCTTGCGTTAAACTTCGGTAATATTTCTTCATTAACGGCCTGGCTGGGCATTTTAGCTTACACCTTTCAGATATACTTTGATTTCTCTGGATACTCCGATATGGCCATTGGAATTGGGAGAATGATTGGGTTTAAATTTCCGGAGAATTTTAATAGTCCGTATGTCTCAAGATCCATTACGGAGTTTTGGCGTAGATGGCACATTACACTGGGTGCATGGATGAAAGATTACTTGTATATTCCGTTGGGAGGTAATCGCAGCAAATCCATCACGAGGGTATATTTAAATCTTTGGGTCGTGTTTTTAATAAGTGGGCTTTGGCATGGTGCCTCTTGGAACTTCATAATATGGGGAGCTTTTCATGGTTTGTTCCTCATACTCGACAGACTGTTTTTTCTGAAGTTTCTTAAGCAAATAGGTGGCTTTCTCTCTACAATAATAACCTTCTTTTTAGCGGTAATGGGGTGGGTGATCTTTAGAATAGAATCGGTTAGTGATGCTATGATCTATTATCAAAGACTCTTTTTTATTAATGAAGGAACTTACGATGCCGTAGTGTCAATAAAGTTCATTAGCATCCTTGTTATTGCAATTGTCTTCTCCTTTTTAACAGCCTTTGCGTGGGGGCGTAATATTGAACGCTCGGTATTCTATAGCTATCAAAAACCATTGCAATTGCTAAGCATGGGTGTGCTTTGTGGCATGCTTGCCTTTTTGTCGATTTGTTCAATTACATCGTCTAGTTTTAATCCATTTATTTATTTCCGTTTTTAAGAATAAACTATGCGAGGAGTTGACAAAATATTACGAATTGGAATAATGATAGTTATTCTATTTGCCTTTGTTTCACTATTCCTTCAGGATTATTTCAAGTATTTTAAGGAGCGGCCGCTAATAGGTGCTTTCTCAAAAACTTCCATAACCGAGTTGACCACTGATGATTGGTTCGATGGAGTTTATCAGAAGAATTTAAGTAACTATTTGAATGAAAATTTTGCATTCAGACCGCTTATTGTTCGATTACAAAACCAGATTGACTATACGCTTTTTAGCAAGATTAATACATCAGTGGTGTTTGAAGGAAAGGATAATTATCTCTTTCGACTGGGTAGCAAAAATTATCATGCAGATTATAGAGGTCGGGCTTATTTTGTAGAACAAGTTAGAAAGTATCAATATATACAGTCGTGTTTAAAAGCACTAAACAAAACGATAACCTTTGTAATTGCTCCGGGGAAACATTCAGTATTGCCGGAATACTTACCAGATACACATACTTACGAGCCAGACCGTGATAGTTCCAACTATAATGCACTTGTGAAGCTGTTTCATGAAGAGGAAATAAATTATTTAGATTTGAATAAGTATTATCTGGAACTGAAAGATACCGTTGCTTATCCACTATTTGCTAAGTCTGGCATTCATTGGACACGGCAAGCTTCTGCCTATGCATTAGAT
>JBFHES010000228.1:0-7268 GCA_041584015.1 Bacteroidales bacterium | reverse complement strand
TATCTTTACAGGTGACGATACTACAGCTGTTATTGCAAGTGACTCAACAAGCTCTATGGTTTCTGAGTGGTTTACCACTACTACAGTTGGTACCTATGAGGTGGAGATGGATGTAACTCAGGATCAAACTGAACAGTATCCGGATGATAATTTCTATGGTCCAGAAGACTGGGAAATTACAACCAATGACATTATGGTTCACGATAAGTTCTATTCAAGAAATTTAGGTCCTGGTAGTTATACCGACGGTACAGATGGTGACTTGATTGGTGCAGACTTTACTTTCTCAGCAAACACTGAAGTTAAATCATTATCAGTATTTGTTGATTACAGATCAGCTGTTGATGGTATTATCATCGGTCAATTATATTCATACGATGCAGGTTCTGCAGTTCTTAAGATTGAATCAGAAGAGCATATTATTACAGAAGCAGATCTTGGACGTTGGATTGAGTTAGAATTTGTAACAATTGATCCTACTGATGATGACGTTGTTGCTGATGCCACATACCTTGCTGGTGTTGAGTTTTATTGGGGTGGCGGAACTGATTATATCTATGTTGGTGCTGATAACGAAGGTCCACACTTATATAACATTACTTCAAGTTTAAGAATCGGACAAGATTGGTTCTGGATCTATTATGTTCCTATGATTCGTTTAAATCTTGATGGTGCAACTGTTCCTCCAGTTTGGAGTAGCCCAGTAGATAAGATTTGTGGTGATATGGATTATGACTTTACTGTTGCTTGTATGGACCCTAATGGTTTAGGTTTAACAATTGATACAATCACTCTACCTCCAATGATTTCTGGTTTTGTTGATAATGGTGATGGTACTGCTACATTTAGCGTTACAGCAGACGCAACTGAGATTGGTAATGATTATCGTTTCCGTTACATTGCTGACAATGGCGTTGTAACAAGTGAAACTAACTATCGTGCGGATGTTATTCAGTGTTTGGATGTTGAAGAAACAAATTCATTAGAAGAAGTAATCAACGTTTATCCTAACCCTGCTTCAAGTGTTATTAACATTGATAATGCTGATGGAGCTACAATCATGATCATGAATATGATTGGTGAAGTTGTAAGAACTGTTGAGAATGCAAATTTATTACAGCAAGTAAACGTTTCAGATCTTCAAGCAGGAACTTATGTAGTTTCAGTTAGAACTGCTGATAAAGTATACAACCAAAAGATTTCATTAGTTCGCTAAGAATTAATAAGCTATAAAATATAAAGAGGCTCCAATTGGAGCCTCTTTTTTTTGCTTTGCTTTTTGTCTTTTACCTTAAAACGCGTTTACCAGATGTTTATTTAATATTTAGCAACCAGCGGCATTCTTCTACCAAAGCCAAAGGCCTTTGACGAAACTCTTAAAATAGGTGCTGTTTGAAAGCGTTTATATTCATTCCGGTTAACTAGTCCAATAACACGTTTTACAATTGCTGGCTCGTGACCTTTAGCAATGATCTCTTTAGTCGATTGTTTCTTTTCAATATAACTAAACAATATGTCATCAAGCACGTCATAGTCTGGTAACGAATCTGAGTCTTTCTGATCAGGTCTGAGTTCTGCTGAAGGAGGCTTTGTAATTGTGTTAACTGGAATAATTTCTTTGTCGCGATTAAAGAACCAGGCTAATTTGAATACATCCGATTTATACACATCGCCTATAACTGCCAGACCACCGTTCATGTCTCCATAAAGGGTTCCGTAGCCAACTGCTGCTTCGCTCTTGTTTGAGGTATTGAGCAGAATGTTTCCAAACTTGTTCGATAATGCCATAAGATATACGCCACGTATTCTGGCCTGAATATTCTCCTCAGTGATGCCACTTTCGGTGCCACTAAAGATGTCGCTAAGTGCATCTTCAAAACTATTAAATGCTGATTCAATATTTAGTATCTCGTATTTAATCCCCAGATTTTCGGCTAAGGCAACGGCATCATTTATTGAATGATCTGAGGAGTAGCGCGATGGAAGAAGCAGCACTCTTAAGTTTTCGGCACCAAGCGCCTTTTCAGCAAGCGCCAAAGTAACAGCTGAATCAATTCCTCCAGACAAACCAAGTGTTGCGGTTTTAAAGTTCATCTTGTTAAAGTAATCCTTAATGCCTAAAACTATGGCATCATGAATTTTCTCAATATAATCTGAAGAGCTCTCCTCAAACACTTCCAGCTGGTTCACTATATTCATATCAATTAGCTGAAGGTCTTCCTTGAAAAAGTCGAGGCGTTTTACAATTTCACCTCTGCTGTTGAGCGCCATAGAGCCTCCATCAAATATTAATTCAGTATTTGCCCCAACTTGATTCACATAGATGATAGGTAGCTGGTATTGCTGACTGTTTTGAATGAGTACATTCTTTCGGGAATCTTCCTGATTGTAGGAAAAGGGCGAGGCCGCAATGTTAATGATGAAATCCGGATTTAATTTCTTGAACTCCTCCATCGGAGAAACATTGTATAGCTTGTCCTTGGCAAAAGAGTTTCCCACAGGTTGATGATCCCACATATCTTCACAAATTGTGATAGCTATTTTCTTTCCCTTGAATTCGAAAATATTAAAAAGTGTATTACTCTCGAAATATCTGTATTCGTCAAATACATCATATGTTGGTAATAATGTTTTTGCCTGAATAAACTCAACTTGCTTATTGTTTATCACCAAAGCTGTATTGAACAGTTTTTTACCTCGCTGGCTCTGATTGATTAGTGGAGCTCCGATTATTGCGGCAATACCATCGCAATGTTCGGCAATGAGTTCAATGGTTGCTTCCACCGATTCAATAAATTCTTGCTGTTCCAACAAATCCTGAGGTGGGTAGCCACACACGCTCATTTCTGAAAATACAACCAAATCAGCACCTTGCTCTTTAGCCTTGCCAATGCTTGCTATTATCTTCCTTGTGTTCTCGTTAAAATTGGCAATGTGATAGTTTAATTGTGCAAGAGCAATTTTCATTGTTTCAATGTTTTAATGTCGGTTATCTAAATCAGGTTTAATTAAACTTTGATTTCGCCTTCCTTATGTTATCTGTGTACAAAGTTAAAACTGAATTTGTAAAACACACATGGGTAAAAACAAAAAAAGCTGTTATTCAATCGAACAACAGCTTTTAAAATATATATATTTCTTACTAAAAGAAAATTCCTAAGTTGAGAGCAATGGAGTTAAGAACAGTTTTGTCTTCTTCTCTGCCATCAGTATTGTGGGTTACATCAATAAACCCCTGACGATAGTCGATTCCGCCAAATAAAATAAAATTGCTTGAAAGTGCATATTCAGCACCCGCACCTACATGCCATCCCATGTTTATAAAATTAACTTCTTCGTTAATATCTGTATCAACTACCGAAAGCTGGTTGGCATCACCAATGGCCTTGATGTTAAACATTGGGTTAAGGCCAAAATTGGCAAAATATGTAAAGTAACCAATCTCATTCGTTTTCAACTTTAAACCAATTGGAATCTCTACATATTGCAGTTTGTAGGTAACTGCAACACCCGAAGCAAAGATAGCTAATGAGTCATCTACCATAAATGGTACATCGTCATTGTATTTTAATCTGCCGCCTGTATTGTGCATAAAAATACCGGTTGAAAAAAAGTAGTTATCCATTAACTGATAATCCACATTAATCCCGAATTTAAAACTCATTTTGCTGGCGTCGTTTTCAACACGATCGTAGTCTGATGATAGCCATGATACACCAGGAGTTCCTGAAATACCTAGACGTATTTTCTTACCATCTTCCTGACTGTACGCAAGGGTTGTTAGAAAAAGAATACTTGTTATTAAAAAGATACGTTTCATATGATTGAAGTTTTATTTTGTTACTGCTTAAAGGACAAAAATATCTATTTTTAATCAATTTTATTTAATTGTTGCTAATTGAAGGATGATTAAAATACGTAGATTTTCCTATTAATAATATATTGAGGAATGTTTAAAACAAATATAATGCTAAAAAGGTTTTGCTTCGCACTGATAATGATCTCTTTTCTTTTTGTGTCGTGTAACAATAATCCATTAAAGGTGGATGTCTCGGGTGTTGAGATTGATTTTAATTTGATACGGTTTGATCAGGAAATGAGTGAGATTGATACTTCGGATATTTGGACTCCAACGCTTCGCTTGTCAGAACAATATCCTGAATTTTGGAATCTGTATACGTATCAGATAATTAATATAGGTGGTATACAGAATAAAATGTTTGAACGGGATTTTCGTGAATATTACGCTGATTATTTCATTAAGGATACTTATACGAAAGTTGCAGAAATTTTCCCGGATCTTAAAGATTTTGAGGCAGGTCTTGTAGAAGGTTTTAAGCATTACGCTTACTATTTTCCTGAGAAACTCATTCCGGATGTATACACTTATGTTGGAGGTTACAATCAAAGCATTGTGGCTGCTGATGAGTTTATGGGGCTTGCGTTGGAGAAATATCAGGGAAGTAATTCTGATTTTTATTTTCAGTTAAATGTACCATCGTTTGTGAAATACACTATGCAGCCTGAATTTATGGTTGCAGATTGCATGCGTGCCTGGGGGCAAACAGAGTTCGTAATTTCCGATTCGATCAATAGCTTGGTTGCCAATATGATTTATGAAGGCAAAATAATCTATTTCGCCAACGCCATGTTACCCGAAGCAAGCGATAGCATTTTAATGCATTATACGGGGAAGCAAATCGAATGGTGCGAAAAATTCGAAAAGCGCATGTGGAATTATATGATTACTCAAAAAATCCTGTTTAAAGATGAGCAAGACTATATTCGAAGGTACATATCAAACGGTCCATACACGGCATCTTTTGATAAGGCCTCACCCGGACGAACGGGTATTTGGATCGGCTGGCAAATTGTTAAAGCTTACATGAAACAGAATCCAGATGTAAGCTTGCCACAGCTCATGGCAGAAAACGATTATCATAAAATTCTAAATATGTCGAAGTATAATCCATAGCTATTCGCTTAGAATACCTAACTTTAGCAGGTGGAAGTCTTGCTCTTCTTAAAGTGTTTTTTATGAATTTTTCGAGATATATTACCCTGCTGCTGATTGGACTTGCCGGCTTACTGGCTGCTTGTCAAACAAACAATAAACGAACACCAACGGATATTCTGGAACGAAAATCGGAGCCAAACGATTTTTTCTTTTCTCAACGAAGCTACCCCGATGAATCCTTCGATGTAAAAGCTTATAAAGCTGCAATTGCCGAAACGAAAAGCAGCATTGAACGAAAAACGGCAACCGTTCCGTCTAACCTTACCTGGTTCGATGAAGGTCCCGGAAATATTGGCGGTAGAATAAATGAAGTGCTTGTTCATCCATCAAACCCTGATACCATGTATGTTGGCAATGCTTCTGGCGGTGTATTTAAAACCGTAGACGGTGGAGCAAATTGGTATCCAATCTTTGATGACTTCTCTTATCTGGCAATTGGTGAAATTACTTTCGATCCGCAGAATCCAGAGATATTATATGTAGGTACTGGTGATCCAAATATTTCAGGATATCCTTTTTTTGGTGATGGCATCTATAAAAGCATTAATGGTGGCGAAAGTTGGAGCCATCTTGGTTTAGCCGAAGTTGGTATTATTTCGCGTATTGAGGTGCATCCGACAAATCCGAATATAATTTTTGTTGCAGCCATGGGAGTACCGTATGTTCGTGATGTTCATCGCGGAGTTTATAAAACAGTGGATGGTGGTGCCAGCTGGTCAAAGGTTCTATATGTTGATGACGATGCCGGTATTATTGATATGGTATTGAATCCAAGTAATCCAAATGTAATTTATGCGGCTAGTTGGAATCGTATTCGTAATAACTCCGAAAGTGTGGTTTATGGCAATGATGCTAAAATTCACAAGTCGATAGATGGAGGTGTCAACTGGACAGCACTAAGTGGCGGATTGCCGGTGGGGTCTCAGTCGCGCATTGGTTTGGCCATGTCTGCTATTAATCCTGATCTTGTTTATGCCATTTACACTAATACTTCATATCAGGTTGAAGGAATATACAAATCGATAAATGGAGGGAACTCATGGATACCTTTCCCGCCACATGCGGTGTTAACATATGCTTACGGTGGCTTTGGCTGGTACTTCGGTCAAATAAGAGTTAGCCCATACAATGATGATGAGCTGTTTTTGTTAGGAGTCGATTTATACAAAACAACCGATGCCGGAAATACCTGGTTTTCTGCAGGCCCAAACTGGGCTACCTATCAATTTCATGCCGACAAGCACGATCTGATCTATGTTGATAGTTTAACTGTTTTATGTGCAACCGATGGAGGTTTGTATAAAAGTAGTGATGGCGGTAACAATTGGGTAGACATTGAGAATATTCCTAACTGCCAGTTCTATCGTGTGGCAGTTGATCCATTTGAGGAAGGATATTATGCGGGTGGCTTGCAAGATAACGGAACCACTTACGGTGGACAGAGCGATATAAATGGCTGGCAACGCTTAAATGGCGGTGATGGCTTTCAGATATTATTCGATTACAACGATCCGAATATTCGATACAGTGAATCGCAAAACGGATCGCTCTATGCATCAACTGGTGGCAACTGGCAGTATTTTGGTTACGGAATTAATTCAGCTGATCGCCGATCGTGGGATGCACCGTTTATCATGAGTTCGCATAATTCATCGGTTTTATATACAGGAACGCATTTAGTCTACAAAAATTCAACCGCGCCTACAGGCATGTGGTCGCCAATAAGCCCCGATTTAACCGATGGAATTAATACCAAGTTTCATGTAATTACAACGGTTGCTGAATCGCCCTTGGATAGCATGTTGCTTTATGCGGGAACCAGCGATGGCAATGTTTGGCGTTCGGCGAATGGAGGATCTAGTTGGGATCCAATTTATTCCGGCTTACCCGATAGATATGTTACTCATGTTATTGCCTCACCTAACTTTGTGAATGGTATTTTTGTTGGACATTCAGGCTACCGCGATGGTGAGTTTATTCCACATATCCATTATTCAAATGATTATGGAAATACCTGGCAGGACATTTCCGGTGATTTACCACAACTGGCCGTGAATAATATTCATCCAATGTTAGGATATGCTGATTTGATGGTGTTTGTAGCAACTGATGGTGGTGTCTTTAGTACAGATAATGGCGGTGTTAAGTGGGCCCCTTTGGGCAAAAATATGCCAATCGTGCCGGTTTACGATATTGCTTATGATGATCAGAAAAATAAATTAATCGCAGGTACTTTTGGCAGATCGATGAT
>JBFHES010000227.1:0-7271 GCA_041584015.1 Bacteroidales bacterium | reverse complement strand
TAAAAATTATCATGATTCCGATTGAGATAATTGGTGTCTTTATTAAGCCTTTTGTGTTGATGGTTCGACTATTTGCAAATATTACAGCAGGACACATTATTGTATTGGGTTTCTTTAGTTTAATTTTCATCTTCGGAGGAATTCATGCTGCAGCTGGATATGGTGTATCCATTGTAACAATTGCGTTTACAGTATTTATGACAATGCTCGAGCTTTTGGTAGCATTTATTCAAGCATATGTTTTTGTTTTTCTATCGGCTCTGTATTTTGGAATGGCCGTGGAGGAACACCATTAAGAAGAATTATTAATTGTTAATTTAAATAATAGATTATGTTTTCATTATCAACCATTTTATTAGCAGTAGCAAACGTAGCCATCGCAAAGATGGGTGCTGGTATTGGTGCTGGTGTTGCAGTTATTGGTGCCGGTATCGGTATTGGTAAAATTGGTGGTAGCGCAATGGACGCTATTGCTCGTCAGCCAGAGGCTGTTGGCGATATCCGCTCTAATATGGTATTGGCAGCTGCACTTGTTGAAGGTGCTGCTTTCTTTGCTATCGTAGTTTGTCTGCTTATACTTTTTGTATAAAAGGTATTTACACACAGTTCGTGCGTTTGGCCGGACTGTGTGTTCTTTTTTTTGAATTAGGATTATTTAATAAATAAAGAGAATATGGGATTAGTACAACCCGACTTTGGATTGATTTTTTGGATGACCTTGTCATTCGGAATCGTCTTTTTTATTCTTAAGAAATTTGCCTGGAAGCCAATAATTAAATCGCTTACCGATCGTGAGATTCACATCGATAGTGCTTTAAAGGCTGCCGATCAGGCAAAGAAGGATATGGAAGAACTTTCGGCCAATAATGAGCGCATTATGATGGAAGCTAAAGTGGAGCGTGACAAACTGATTAAGGAAGCGCGCGAAGTGAAAGAAACCATTATTAAAGATGCTAAAGGCTTGGCGCAGATTGAAGCCAAAAAGCTTATTGAGGCTGCCCGAGAATCGATTCAAACCGAAAAAGCTACCGCGATAACTGAAATTAAAAATCAGATATCTCTATTGTCAGTTGAAATTGCTGAGAAGATTTTGAAACGCGAATTAGAGAACGAAGCCGGACAGAAACTCTACATCAAAGAGCTTCTTAAAGAAATCAATTCTAACTAAGCAGTAAATCAAAGCGGATGAACGAGAGTAAAATAGGTGTTAGATACGCAAAGGCATTCTTTGAGCTGGCAAAGGAAAAAAAATCCCTTGCTGAGGCAAAGAAGGATATTGAGTTAATTCAATTGCTCAGCACAAAAGTGACCGATTTTAAATTGTTGGTCGAAAGTCCGGTGATTAATGCCATGAAAAAAACAGAAATCTTCAGAGCTCTGTTTAAAGGACAAATCAGCGAGTTTAGTCAATCATTTATTGATTTGATTGTGGCTAACAAGCGTGAGTTTTATTTGAATGACATTACCAGAAACTTTCTAGACATGGTACGAAAAGATCAGGGCATTAAGTCTGCGTTCTTTTCAACTGCAATTACTGCAGATCCGGAACTAATTGCTCAGGTTCAGAAAATTACTGAAAAGTATTTCGATACAAAAGTTGAACTTACCACAACGGTAAATCCGGAACTTTTGGGTGGATATATTTTACGTGTTGAGGATCGACAAGTTGATGCAAGTGTATCGTCGAAACTTAACAAAATTAAGTCAACGTTGGTAAGTACCGATTTTGAAATTAAATATTAAAAAAACAAACAATAAATATTATGGCTGACATTAAACCAGCAGAAGTATCTGAAATTCTAAAACAGCAACTCGAAGGCTTAAAAACCGTAGCTGAACTAGAAGAAGTAGGCACTGTACTCCAAGTTGGTGACGGTATTGCACGTGTTTATGGATTGTCCAACGTTCAAGCAAACGAATTGGTTGAATTCGCAAATGGCGTGAAAGGTATTGTATTAAACCTGGAAGAGGATAACGTTGGTGTTGTTCTTATGGGTTCTTCAAGAGAAATTAAGGAAGGCGATGTTGTTAAACGTACTAACAAAATTGCTTCTATTGATGTAGGTGAAGGATTACTTGGAAGAGTTATTAATACCATTGGTGAACCAATTGATGGACGTGGACCGATTGAAGGTGAGCGTTACGAAATGCCACTAGAGAGAAAAGCTCCGGGTGTTATTTATCGTCAGCCTGTTGATGAGCCACTACAAACTGGTATCAAAGCTATTGATGCAATGATTCCAATTGGAAGAGGACAGCGTGAGTTAATTATCGGTGATCGCCAAACAGGTAAAACTGCCATTGCAATTGACACGATTCTTAACCAAAAAGAATTCTACGATAAAGGCGAAACAGTCTATTGTATTTATGTTGCAATTGGTCAGAAAGGATCGACTGTAGCAAATATTGCTAAAACGCTTGAAAAGCATGGTGCCATGGCTTATACATGTATTGTATCAGCAACAGCATCCGATCCGGCAGCTATCCAGTTTTATGCTCCTTATGCAGGTGCTTCAATTGGTGAGTTCTTCCGCGATACAGGTCGTCCGGCATTAATTATTTATGATGATCTATCAAAGCAGGCAGTGTCTTACCGAGAGGTGTCTCTGCTATTGCGTCGTCCGCCGGGCCGTGAGGCATATCCGGGTGATGTATTTTATCTTCACTCAAGATTATTAGAGCGTGCTGCAAAAGTTATTGCTTCTGATGATATTGCCAAGCAGATGAACGATGTTCCTGATTCAATCAAGCACTTGGTAAAAGGTGGTGGATCATTAACGGCACTTCCAATTATCGAAACACAAGCTGGTGACGTATCAGCCTATATTCCGACCAATGTAATTTCCATTACTGACGGTCAGATATTCCTGGAGTCGAACTTGTTTAACGCAGGTGTTCGTCCGGCTATTAACGTAGGTATCTCGGTATCGCGTGTAGGTGGTAATGCTCAAATTAAGCCAATGAAAAAAGTGGCTGGTACACTTAAGCTGGATCAGGCGCAATATCGCGAACTGGAGGCTTTTGCCAAGTTCGGATCAGACCTTGATGCAGCAACCACTTCAGTTCTCGAAAAAGGTGCACGAAATGTGGAAATTCTTAAGCAGGGGCAATATTCACCGGTAACCGTTGAAAAGCAGGTTGCTATTATTTATTGTGGTGCTAAAGGTTTGTTACAGAAAGTTCCGGTAAATAAAATTCGCGAGTTTGAATTACAGTACACCGATTACTTAGCTGCAAAACATCAGAATGTTTTGGATGCTATTCGTAGCGGAAAATATACCGATGAGGTAACTTCAACTCTTGAGAAAGTAGCTAAAGATTTAGCTTCAAAATATTAATTGTTATTGCAAATTAACCTGGCTCTAAGCCTATGGCAAGTTTAAAAGAAATACGTACAAGAATAACATCGGTTTCGTCAACCAAGCAGATTACAAGTGCCATGAAAATGGTGTCGGCTGCAAAGTTACGTAAAGCTCAGGATGCGATTCTGCAAATGCGGCCTTATGCCAATAAACTGCACGAGATATTAACCAGTCTGGCAAGTAGCCTAGACGATGCCGACGACAACAAGTATGGCAAGCAACGCCCTGTTGAAAAGGTGTTGCTGGTTACTATTAGTTCGAATCGTGGTTTATGTGGTGGCTTTAATTCTAACATTGTTAAAAAAGTATTAGAGCTGAAAGAGACCCAATACGCCGATCAGTTTGCAAAAGGTAATGTAGACGTTATCGCTTTTGGAAAAAAGGCAGCTGATATATTAAAACATCGTGGCATTGAAAGCAGAGAAGCGCATAACGAGGTATTCGAAGATCTTTCGTTCGACAATGTTACCGGTTTTGCTGAGATGTTAATGGAGAAGTTTGTTTCGGGTGAGTACGATCGCATTGATTTGGTTTATAATCAATTTAAAAATGCAGCGGTACAGATTCTAGCCCAGGAGCAATTCCTTCCGGTTAAAATTGAAGAATCGGATGACAAACAAGTGGCGAACAAAGATTATATCTTTGAGCCAAGCAAGGCTTTTATTGTTCAGGAATTAATTCCGAAGAGTTTGAGAATTCAGTTCTATAAGGCGCTGCTAGATTCACATGCCTCTGAGCACGGTGCACGAATGACGGCTATGCATCAGGCAACTGATAATGCAACTGAATTAATTCGTGAGTTAAAGTTACATTACAATAAAGCGCGTCAGACAGCCATTACAAACGAAATTTTAGAGATTGTTGGTGGTGCCGAAGCATTAAGCGGATAAATACAAAACACACTATATTAAGCCCCGAATGGATTCCATTCGGGGCTTTTTTTTGGATGATTTTTTTCATTATTTTTGAATGTACTTACGACTAACAGTTAACAGATGAAAAAACTATTCAGCATTGTTTTTATTATCACCTTGAGTTTGGCCTGTAAAGCACAGGATCACATTTTTAAGATTCCTGTTCAAATGGAGCTTGATGGTCAAACATACGGAGCTAGAAAGGTAAGCGTAGTAGGAGAACAGGTTTATTATGCTTGTGATTTTAATGATTCTTTATACATGTATAGCAATGGTGATTATTTTTCATATGCCTTAAATACCGGAGAGGAATCGCTTCGCTTCAAATTCTTAAAAGCCTTAGATGATGGACGAGTATGTATAAAAACGTATGATGACTTATATCTGTTTCAGGATGGAGTATGTACCGAAATTGAACTGCCTGAGCAGGAGGCTAGATATGGTTGGACGCCCAACATTTCTGGTTCACACATTTATATTACTTCTGATAGTGCTTTTCATATATATGATGGTAACACTTGGCAGTATATTTCGCTGGCACACTTTAATCGCAGATTTACATCAGCTATGATTCTACTTGAGTCTGATACATCTGCCTGGATATATAGGGTTGAAGATGGATTATATAGATATGAGAATGGTGAAGTAAGCTTATACGATAGCACCGGTGGAAGGAATGTAATGTGTTATGATGACCAGAAACAAATATGGACTTATGGCTTTCAAGATGGAAATAGGATGGCAGGTATATATGACAATGGAGAGTTTGTTCCTTTTGCCGAAATTTACCCTGGTTTCGACTTAAACGTGCCAATAAAATTTTTGTATTCGAATGAGAATGGTTTATTGGTGTTTGAAACTAATTATGATAGGTTTTTAGTAACAAAAGATAGCATACATGTTTTTGATGATATTGGTTATTATGCTGCTGAAGGATTTCATGATAATTATTTCTGGTCATTTAATTATGATACTATTTATAGATACGATCTCACGTATCGGAATAGTATTGATTTAGCGCACGATGGACGATTTCATTTTTATAATTATAAAAAACTCGACATTAATAATATAAGTGCAGGGTATAATACATGGGGTGAATTAAATCCATCAACCTGGGAAGCAGATCTTATCTATTCTGTTACCTGGCCCAAAGATTCTACCTGGGTTATAAATCATAACCGTGGCTTAATTATGGGAGCCAGAGATGCGAACGACTCCATTCATGTTAACAACGAGAAAAGATATCAATCCAGGTTTTCGTATCAGCCAGGACCGCTTGACACGGTAACTTGTAAGAGCAATTTACAAATAGCCAGCAAATACGATAGGATATTTAGCATAGAAAGGGTGGAGATTGAAGAGTTTATATACATGTATGAGAAAGGATTTGTAAACGACAGCTCTTATTCAATTCCTAGAAATATTTTGGAATGGCCAGCACAGGGAGAAGGAAATGTAAGTAGAAAGCTTGCTCCTTTTATTGATGTTGATAATGATGGCATCTACAATCCGTATAACGGCGATTATCCCAAGATGAAAGGCGATGAGATGTTTTGGTATGTATTTACCGATAACTTTACGGAATATAGAACTTGCCCCGACCGACCTTTTGGCATTGAGGTTCACACATCAGTATATGCTTATAATTTAAATGAAGAATATCCCGATAGCATGGACGTGATTAATAATTGCCATTTTGTTGAATATGAAATTTTCAACAGATCGGACACCACTTATTACGACACTTATTTGGGTATATTTGATCATGGTTCTTTACCGGATTATCAGCAGCACTATAACAATTCCTATGTCTATAGTGGATGTAACGTTGATCTTAATGCCAGCTATTTTTATAATTATCCGCTTGACGATGACAGCACAGAAATTTTGTTTAAAACAGTTTCGTGGCTAACATTTCTGGAAGGACCACTAGCCGATTCGGATGACGATATTGATAATGACCATGATTTTGAAATTGATGAAGTAGGTGAAACTATTAACATGTCTTCATTCATTCCGAGCTCCTGTTGTCCGCCTTGGCCTTATCCTTCATGCTCTCATTATCGTGGTGAAGACGTTTATAATATGCTTCAGGGAAATCGATTTAATGGTGAGCCCTTTAATTATTTTGATGATTATCAATATCCTGAGGATACAACATCAGGAGTTGCTTGCAAATACGTGTTTCCAGGTAATTCGAATCCGAATGGTTGGGGACAGGATGGTGCTGTTATGCCTGAGTGGACAGATTCTGAGTATAGTTGGGGGCTGGGTCCTAGAATTACTTACTCAGGAATTGGACCATTTACTTTTGAACCTGGTCAGCAGGTTAGTTTAAAATTTGTTTACGGTGCATCAATAAACAATCAGTTAGGTTTGGAAGGATCCGATTTTGAAAATGATATTCGGAATGTACGCCAACTATATTTTAATAATCTCCTCGAGGATCATTTAGAATATTTCCCTGATGATACATTAGTTGATATTGGACTTGATGTTAAGCTTTATCCTAACCCGGTGGCGCGTGATTTTATCAGGGTTGATTTGTATAATGAAACAAATGAGCCGGTGGCTTATGAATTGTTTGACCTGCAAGGACGAAAGTTAAAGGAAGGTGTATTGGAGTTTAACTACCGTAATATGATTGTTGTAAAAGAGCTAATCGAAGGATTGTATTTTATACGTTTTTTCAATAGCCAGCTTTCCGTTACCAAGCAATTAATTCGGGTTGAATAACACAACTTGCATTAAAGCTGGAAGTCCTGCATCGGTGGCAAGGGTCAAAGACCCGATAACTGCTTTATCATTTAAAACTACATCCTTATTCCAACGATAAATATCGTTTGTAATTCATATATCAATCGGGTCTTAGACCCTATGTTCATTATATATTAATACGTGATCAATCCTGATCTAATAACCTAATTTTGATTAAAGCTCGAAGTCCTGCATAATTTCTTGGTTAGCTGGCGCAGATTTGTAATCTGTGCCT
>JBFHES010000226.1:0-7291 GCA_041584015.1 Bacteroidales bacterium | reverse complement strand
TGTAAATCGGAAAACAGTTTTAATGCCTTGAGCCTTAACTGAACAAAAGCACAAAAACCTTGTTTACAAATAATTTGGAATACTAATATTTATTAGGGCAGTATTATCACCAATATTTTGTTTAAATTCGATCATAAAAAATAAAACATAACATATATGGCTAAGACTAAAAAAGGTGGAGTCACCGCAGCGTATAAAAAAGAAGTTCTTGAAGATTATAAACTTGCCAATGTAAGTCGGAATTGTTCCGTAATTGGGCGAAAGGAAGTATTAACCGGTAAGGCAAAATTTGGAATTTTTGGTGACGGTAAGGAAGTTGCTCAGATTGCTTTAGCAAAGCAATTTAATAATGGCGACTGGCGATCAGGATACTATCGCGATCAAACATGGATGATGAAAGTTGGTTTATTCTCTCCTGAAGAATTTTTCTATCAACTGTACGGAGAAACAGATGTAAACTTGAGCCCAAGTAACGGCGGGCGTTCATTCAACAACCACTTTGGTAGTCGCTCTATTGACGAAAATGGTGAGTGGAAAGACATCACCAAGCAGCCAAACACATCGGCGGATATTTCTCCAACTGCTGGGCAAATGCCACGCTTGATTGGTTTAGCTTATGCATCTAAATTGTTCCGTCAGAATCCGGAATTGCATCAGTACTCAACTTTATCGGATAAGGGTAATGAGGTAGCTTTCGGATCTATTGGTGATGCCAGTACTTCTGAAGGACATTTTTGGGAAGCGATAAATGCAGCTGGTGTGCTTCAGGTACCAATGGCAATGTCAATTTGGGATGATGGATACGGAATCTCTGTTCCTCAAAAATACCAAACCACAAAGCAAAACTTGTCATCGATTTTAAGCGGTTTTAAAACTGATGAGAACGGACAAGGATATGATATGTACCAGGCCAAGGGGTGGGATTATCCAAGCCTTGTTGAGATGTACAAAAACGGAATTGAGAAATGTCGTAAAGAGCATGTTCCTGCTATTTTCCACGTTACCGAGGTAACGCAGCCTCAAGGTCACTCTACTTCAGGATCGCATGAAAGATATAAATCTGAAGAGCGTTTACAGTTTGAGAAAGATTTTGACCCAATTGTAAAAATGCGCGAATGGATTATTGATTCGAAAATTGCAACGGCCGAAGAGTGTGATGCAATTGAGAAAGAATCTATGGATCGTGCAAAGAAAGCAAGAACAGAAGCTTGGAGTAAGTTCAAAACACCGATTCTAAAAGAGCGTGAGAACCTTCTTCAGATTATTGAAGAACGTACTTGTAAATGTAAGCGCGAAGGTATTGACAAAGTTGGCTTAGTAGCTGCTGATTTAAAGAAAGTACTTTCTCCTATACGTAAAGATAACTTTAGTGCAGCCAAGCAAATTTTACGTCACGTATGTCTGGATTGTAATATTCGCAAAGACTTACAATCTAATTTGAGTTCATGGTTAGAGCGCAACTACGAAGACAACCGCAAACGATACAATACTCATTTGCACGTTGAAGATCACACATCGGCTCTTAAGGTTAAACCGGTTAAACCAGAGTTTTCATCTGATTCACCAATGGTGAATGGCCGTGAGATTTTACGTGATAATTACGATCATATTTTTGCCAATAATCCAAAAGTTGTTGTTTTTGGTGAAGATGCCGGAAACATTGGTGGTGTAAACCAAAGTTTAGAAGGAATGCAGCAAAAGTATGGTGAAATTAGAGTAACCGATACCGGTATTCGTGAAACAACAATTATGGGTCAGGGAATTGGTTTAGCACTTAGAGGTTTACGCCCAATTGCTGAGATTCAGTACCTCGATTACTTATTGTATGCTTTGCAAACCATGAGCGACGACCTTGCCTGTACATTATACAGAACGGTTGGTGGTCAGAAAGTACCATTAATAATTTCAACACGAGGACACCGTCTGGAAGGTATCTGGCATGCAGGTTCACCTGTAGGAATGATTATCAACTCGGTTCGTGGTGTTTATGTTTGTACACCGCGTAACATGACACAGGCTGCAGGTTTCTATAACACCTTACTCGATGCACAAGATCCTGCATTGGTAATTGAGCCATTGAATGGTTATCGTATTAAGGAACAGCGTCCGGATAATGTTGGTGAATATAAGATTCCTTTGGGTGTACCGGAAATTATGAACGAAGGTACTGATGTAACATTGGTAACTTATGGATCAAGTGTTCGTGTAGCTCAGGATGCAGTTGAGCAGTTAAAAGGATTTAACATTAGTGTTGAGCTGATTGATGCTCAAACATTGTTACCATTCGATATCAATAAAATGATTCTTGAATCGATTAAGAAAACCAACAGAATATTATTCTTCGACGAAGATGTGCCAGGTGGTACAACTGCCTATATGATGCAGGAAGTTCTTGAAAAGCAAGGTGGATTCTATCACTTAGACAGTGAGCCACGTACCTTAACAGGAAAAGATCACCGTCCTGCATATGCTACCGACGGAGATTATTTCTCGAATCCAAATGCTGAAGATGTATTTGAAACAATCTATGATATGATGAGAGAGTCAGATCCAATTCGTTTTCCAAAACTGTACTAGTAATAAACACAATAATAAAATAGAAAAGCCCGGTAACATCATAATGTTATCGGGCTTTTTATATGTGTAAGCTTATACTAATATCTATAGGTAACAGCATTTATGTTCATTCCGGCACCAACCGATGCAAACATAATAATGTCTCCTTCTTTTAGGTTATGCGCATCACCAAGCTCTTTCTTTCGAACCTGATCAAACAAAGTAGGAATGGTTGCTACAGAACTATTGCCGAGCGTATGGATGTTCATTGGCATAACATCTTCCGGTACTTGTCTGATTTTATACAATCGGTAAAAGCGCTTAATTACTTCCTGGTCTAGTTTCTCATTGGCCTGATGAATGAAAATCTTTTTAACATCGGCAATATCATGACCAGCTTTATCTAGACTTTCCTTCATGGCACCCGGAACATATTTTAACGCAAACTCATAAATTTTGCGACCGTACATTTTAAGGTAGTTAATCTTTGGGTCTGCTTTGGTTAGATTGCTTTTACCCATGTACAAAAAGTAAGCTTCTTCAGATGCGTAGGTAGCCATACTACTTGAAAGTATTCCCTTTTTTGAATCACCCTCAACAGCTTCCAGAATGCAAGCTCCGGCTCCATCAGAATAAATCATAGAATCTCTGTCATGCGAATCTGTAACTCTTGATAATGTTTCGCTACCAATGATTAAGCATTTTTTTGCCAGCCCTGAGCGGATGAATGATTCCGCCTGAATGACACCTTGTAACCAACCCGGGCAGCCAAACAATACATCATAACCAACACATGCCGGGTTCTTTATTTTTAAGCTGTACTTAACTCTGGAAGCTAAACTTGGTACAGCATCAGATTGAATTGTTTTATTTCTTACGTCGCCAAAATTATGCGCGACAATAATCTGATCAATTTCTTCCTTATCAATACCTGCATCGTCAATTGCAGCTTGGGCAGCAAGTGCTGCCAAGTCTGAGTTTTGAAGATTATCTGCGGCATATCTTCTTTCTCTGATTCCGGTGATGGCTTCAAATTTTTCCGCAATTTCTGCGTGGTCAGCTGCAAAGGGCTCACCATTATCATTGTAAAACGTGTTATCAGCAAAATCCTGATTGGTTACTACTTTACTTGGAATGTAGCTTCCGGTACCTGTTATCTGAACATTATTAATACCCATTACTTAAATATTTTAATAGACATATGGCGTGCAATTTAGGCAAGCCAATTTAATATGAGCGGATCGAATCTGTTTTTCGATCTTCAATAAAGCAAGATTCAATCAATCCAACCTTCTGTGGCAATTACTATCGTCTATTCTATCAGACAATTACAGCCTGTATATGTCAATTTATAAATTGATAGAATAAATTGTATTGAAATTACCGGGCGAAAGTACTCAAAATTTTAGATTCTAGGTTTTTAATAAAGTGGCACTGCATCACATTTAAAGATACTTTACAGCAGTTTTACGCAGAAAGGCTTATTTTTAGCGTCCTAAAATTATTTATTATGCGCCACAACTTTAAACTACTTTCACTATTTACGCTTGTCTTGTTTTTCGCTTCATGCAGTAATGTTCCTAAAACCGTTCAGTCAGACATAGCTATTCTACCGCGACCTGTTATGGTTGAATCGGCAGCCGGCAGTTTCCTGATAACTGAATCAACCAGCGTTTACTATTCAGGTAGTTCTGAAGTGAAAAACCATGTAAGCCAATTTTTAGAATCTTTGGCAAAGGCCAGTGGAATGAAATTAGAATTGAGCGAGCTATCCAGCGATTCAAAAGCGCCTAAGGGTATTAATTTTATTGTTGATACTAACTCGGGAATAGCTAAAGAGGGTTATGAGATTGCGGTCTCTAAAAAACAAATACAGCTTAGTGCCAGCACTGTGGCCGGTTTGTTTTATGCCATTCAAACTTTAAGGCAATTACTTCCGTCGGCTATCGAATCTGAAACTAAGCAAAATGATATTATTTGGAATATTCCGGCACTTACCATAAAAGATCATCCCCGTTTTGAGTGGCGTGGAATGATGCTGGATTGCTGCCGTCATTTTATGGAGAAGGATTTTGTGAAGCGCTACATCGATTTATTGGCATATCATAAAATGAACAAATTTCATTGGCACTTAACTGAAGATCAGGGCTGGCGAATTGAAATTAAAAAATATCCTGAACTAACAGCACATGGCGCATGGAGAATTGAAGATGACGGAAGTGTTTATGGTGGATTTTATACACAGGATGATATTCGCGAAATAGTAGCCTATGCTCAATCAAAACATATTGATGTGATTCCGGAGATTGAGTTGCCAGGCCATAGTGTGGCTGCGGTATCTACTTTCCCGTACCTGTCTTGTACCGGCGATTCTATTCCGGTAAATAATCGATGGGGAGTGCACAAGGATGTGTATTGTGCTGGCAAAGAAACAACATTCGAATTCTTGCAAAATGTAATGGACGAAGTGGTTGAGCTATTTCCCTATGAATACATTCATATTGGCGGAGATGAATCTCCAAAGTTTAGATGGGAGAATTGTAATAACTGCCAAAATCGAATTAAAGAAGAAGGTTTGAAAGATGAGCATGAACTGCAATCATATTTCATTACCCGAATGGAAAAATACCTGAATGCCAAAGGCCGACGAATAATTGGCTGGGATGAGATATTGGAAGGAGGACTTGCTCCTTCCGCAACCGTGCAGGCCTGGAGAGGTTTCGACGGCGCTATGGAAGCAGCAAAACAAGGGCACGATGCTATTGTATCGCCAACAAGTCATGCCTACTTCGATTACTCCATTGAAACAACAGACCTAAAACAGGTGTATTCCTTCGAACCAATTCCCGAAGGGCTTGATTCCTCTTTGCACAAGCATATCTTAGGTGGCGAATGTAACATGTGGACGGAGCGTGCACCTCAAGCAGAAATTGATGACAGAATGTTTCCACGATTGTTAGCCATGAGCGAGGTTTTATGGTCGCAGGCAGCACAGCGGGATTTCAGTCATTTTCACAAGCGTGTGCAAAGTCATTACAAGCGTCTCGATTATCTGGGCGTAAAATACGGTTTCGAGAGTAAGGCAGTTGCCGTTGATGCCAGCTATAACAAAGAGACCGAACAATTTGAAATAAACCTAATTCCGGGTCAGGCTGGTTACGATGTTTATTACACCTTGGATGGGTCGCAGCCAACACTTGAGTCGTTAAAGTTTAGCGAGCCAATTACAATTAGTACATCTGCTCAACTTAAAGCTTTTGCTACCAAGGGGCTCGATGGACCACAAAAATTTATTGTACAGGATTTTAATAAACACCTGGCGATTGCCAAAACAGTTGCATTAGAACATCCTTATTCTCCAAATTATACAGGAACAGTAAATAATGCATTGGTTGATGGACTGCGTGGAACAATAAACTTTAGAGATGGCAAATGGCAAGGCTTTTTTGGTGAAGATTTAGTAGCAACAATCGATCTTGATGAAAAGCAATCCTTTAGTAAAATAACTGTAAGTTGCTTACAAAGCACTCCTTCATGGATCTTTATGCCTAAAGAAATTGAGGTATTTGCATCGGTTGACAACAGTACCTTTAGAAGTTTAGGTAAGGTTGTTAGCAAGGTTGATCCAATGCGTGATGATATTTTCATTCAGGACTTTGAAATAAAGTTTGGTCATTCCGGAGGAAGATATATTAAGGTGATTGCTCGAAACTTTGGGGTTAATCCCGAGTGGCACGATGCAGCAGGATCAGACTGTTGGTTATTTGCCGATGAAATATTAGTTGAATAATCGGGTTAAATAGAATCACACTAAATTTACGCAATAAGCATCTAAAGTAGCTTATCAAATTCTATCTTTGAATTGAATATGGTTTTAGCAAGCAGCAATTTGACAGTAGCTTACATATGATTAAACAGCTCAGCTTAATAGGTTTTATGATGCTATTTGTTGCGAGTGTTTTCGCGCAGCAACCCGTTTCTATTAACTATAAGCGTGAGCATGGTTTACCTTCAAATGATGTGTACCATGTTATTCATGATAGTAAAGGCTACATGTGGTTTGCCACCGATAACGGAGTTAGCCGGTTCGATGGTCGTGAGTTTAAGAACTACTCAACAAATGATGGACTAATTGATAATACCATTCTGGAGCTGTACGAAGACTATAAAGGCCGTATTTGGTTCATCCCTTTTTCATGTCGATTATCGTATATCGAGAACGATACCATTAAAGAATATCAATATAATCATGTAATTGCTGACTACCTCAATAGAGGTCACGAGGTGGTAAAGCAAGATTTTTTTGTCAATAGCAATGATGTGCTGTTCTTTAATACCTATGGCGATGGACTGATTGTAATTGATGATAAAGGAAAATCTGAGGTGTTATTTTCTGAATATATAGCCTATCATTACACGACATTTATTGAGAGAGTTGAACAGGATACAGTTGATATGTGGCATGTGTATTACAATGATGGCAATTTTCTTGTCAGTAGAGACTCCAGCCTCAATGTTGATAGAAATAGCAAATGGACCATGTCTTATTCTGGTCGTAAACATTATTTTGAATACTCAGATAACCGTCGGTTACTTTCTAAAAGTCATATGGCATTTATGATGACCGATACTACAATTAAATGGCTGATTGATTTTGAGGATGAAATCATATGGATGTCGAAAATTAGTGAGAACGACCTGTGGGTGTGTGTTGAGAACAGTGGTGTTCATCATT
>JBFHES010000225.1:0-7419 GCA_041584015.1 Bacteroidales bacterium | reverse complement strand
TACTTCTCCTGAACTAATAGAATATGAAGTATACCGTAGCTATTTGAACTTAAGCGGAGGTATTGTGCTAAGCGGGCATTACACAACTTTACTCGAAGAGATTGACATCATCCTGGATCCGGAAGTTTTCGATCTATATGTATCGCTAAAGGCAGGTTTAACCATGCAACTGTACAAATCAAATTTCGACCAAAGTCCAATGGACAATGAAGTTATTGCTGGTTTATTTGAGAAAAAAGACAGAGAAACCTTCCTTTATGTTTCACCAACATTAGGAGCAAGATATTATTTCACACCTCAAATTGGAGCTATGATTGAGTTCGGATATTTTAATACCGGCTCATACACCATCGGCCTAAGCTATAAATTATAAGATGAAGATGGCTGATCCTTTATTAAAATACAAAATTGGGATTAGCCTTATTCCGGGTGTAGGATGTGCAAATGCGAAAAAGCTCATCGCTTATTTGGGCGGTGTAAAGGAAGTATTTGCTGCCAATAAAACAACACTGCTTAAGGTGCCCGGGATAGGCACCTTCCTTGCCAATAGCATTGCTCACTCCGATGTGCTCGACAGGGCCAGTCAGGAAGTTGATTTCATCACCAAGAATAAAATTAACACATACTACTTTTTAGACGATACTTACCCTAGTCGTTTAAAGGAATGTGAGGATGCTCCAATAATGCTATACGCAAAAGGTAACATCAACTTTGATAGCAATAAAGTAATAAGCATTGTAGGAACGCGCAAGCCATCCATTCTAGGTACCACCTTTTGTAATGATTTTACAGCGGAATTGGTGAAGCACGGCCACGAACCAATTATTGTTAGCGGGCTGGCCTACGGGATAGATATAGCAGCACATAAAGCAGCGCTGGCAAATAATCTGCAAACCATTTCGGTAATGGCACACGGACTAGATAAACTATACCCAAGCATTCATCGCGATGTAGCCAGCCAAATAACAAAACACGGAGCTATTGTAACCGAATTTATTAGTGGTACCATCGCCGACAAACAGAATTTTGTAAAGCGCAATAGAATTATAGCTGGTTTATCTGATGCTACAATTGTTGTAGAGTCGGCTTTAAAAGGAGGTTCATTAATTACCGCCGACATTGCCAACTCCTATAACCGCGATGTATTGGCAGTTCCCGGCAGAATTGGCGACAAGCCCTCGGCAGGCTGTAACTGGTTAATTAAAACCAATAGAGCAGCTATGCTCGAATCTGTTAAAGATCTGGAGTATATTTTATCCTGGGATGTAAACGAAAAGCCCGGTAAAGTAGAACAGCAAAAACTCTTTGAAGCTCTTACCGATGAAGCGGTTCAGATTCTCGACTTTATTCGTAAAGCAGGAGAAATGGAACTCGACCGGCTGGCCATGAAAATGCACATGCCTGTGAATAAAATCTCAAGTATTTTACTCACACTCGAGTTTGATGGTTTTGTTAAAGTACTACCCGGAAAAATTTATGTTGCTACATAAGTGAAAAGTTTTTTCAAGCCTTTAAAGCTCATTACTAAATCAATGCATTTTCAGTATTGAATAGCTTCAATTTTAATGCTTCTAAAGGTTGAACTTCATCTTTGCTTTTGCTATTTTTGTACAAGTTCAATTATTAATAAATCAAACTAAGACACTGTAAAATTGAAAGTTAGCAAGCACATCAGCCGTTTACTATATTCTCATGACTGCGTAATTGTACCGGGCTTTGGAGGCTTTATTGCCAACACCAAACCGGCACAGGTGAACTTTCAAACAGATCGGTTTTCCCCGCCAACCAAAGAGGTCAGTTTCAATGTGAATCTGTCGCAGGATGATGGTTTATTAATAAATGAGATCTCATTTAAGTTGGGCCTTAGTTATCAGGAAGCAAAGCAATTAGTTCTTGCCGAAGTTAACACATGGCTTGATCGTCTACATAGTGGTCATTCCGTTTCAATTGATGGAATTGGAGACCTATACACAGACAAAAACCGCTTAATTCAGTTTGAGCCGGAAGCCAACAAGAACTTCCTTCTTGATGCATATGGATTGTCAAGTTTTCATTACCCGGCATTAAAGCGCGAAAGTGAGAACTGGGCCAGAACGGCTGCTCATAAAGATATTCAACCTGTTCATCCCGGCAGGAAACGATTAAGCAGAAAAGTTACAATTGGATTACCATTGGTTATCGCCATTGCCTTTGTTTCAGCAAATTGGAATACAGTATCCAATAACATCAATACGCAGGCTGCGTCGTTCAATCCTTTTAAATTCTACACTGAATCTACAATCAAGCACATACCTGCAAGTACTGCAATAGACGGTCACAACACTTATCGTCCGGGAACGAAAGAGATTACACAGATATTTGAGACACTTAAAGCTGAAACCGAAGAGGTAAAAGAAGTTGAAGCTATAGCTATTAAAGAATACTATTTAATAGCAGGAAGTTTCAATACAACAAAGCGTGCCAATAAACTTGTGAATACACTCAACAGAAACGGATTTAAAGCTGAAATTCTGCAGAAAGACCAAACAACCATACGAGTTGCCTATAGCTCTTTTGTAAGCAAACGAGAAGCCTTAACGGAGCTCAGCAAGATTCGAAAAACAAACAAAGACGCCTGGTTGTTAAAACAGTAAATAAATTAAAACAGATATACGAAATGCTCTCAGGATTGGGGGCATTTTTTGTTTACCAGAGTTACCTGACAAAATGAAAGGCACAAAAAAGGCTGAATTACGAATAATCCAGCCTTCTGAATATCTAAGTGAAAACTTCTATTCAAAAAAGAAGTTCCCAAATTTAATATCATATTTATCTTGCCCATAAATATAAAACTGTCCATCGTTTTCGATAAACAACCTTGGACTGATATTTACTTTTCTGTCTTCTTTTCCAAACAGCTCTGCCTTATCAACATTACCATCACTATAAATGGTAGCTACACAAGCCTGACCAGATGGCGCTAAGCTCACGTTAAATTTCACTTCTTTTAACTTAGCATAAGGTACTCTTCCGCCAATATTCTTGCTGTTATCATTAAAAAGGATCTTCACCTTATTCACGTCGCTTGTAACGGCGAATGAAGAGTAATACCCATCGTCGTTGGTGCTGGTTTGCATCTTTGGAACCTTTGTATGCCAATTCATTTTATTGTCTTCATCTACACTTACGGCTAAAATATCACCATAGGTATAATAATGAATTACGGTCTCCTCTTTGGTTTTAGGATCAATCGTTGTGCGCGTTGTTTCAAAGTATTGCTCGGTTAAGTAAACCAGTCCGGCGCTGTGCAAGAAAACAATTTTTCCTGGCGTATAACTAAACCATTGCTCTGGACCTGTTCCGTTGCGCTCTAACTGAAATTCGGCTAAAAATGCACGGTCTTTAGAAAAGTCTCTATAAGTTTTCACTTCAAACTTCTCGATCATCGGATTTAGCTTTTGATAGAATACTGCTGCTATAGCTGCTGCTGAACGCTTTGTTCCCTGACCAAAAATAATGACGTTCTCTTCATCATCCAATTGGAAGGTAAAATTCTTAGGAGTAAATTTTGCAACTGCAATTGGGTAAGTTTGGAAACTATCCTTCTTCATATTAAACACCATCATTTTAAACTCATACTTGATGGATTGTCCCGGACGTGTTGTTCTTCTTGTTTTTGCTGGCTTTAATCGCACTGCAAAATAATAGTTACCGCTAGGGCCTCTATCATACTTAATAATATCGAACTCGCGCTTTAAGTAAGGCATCTGAAATTCTTTCTTCTCTACTAATTTAAGATCAGAATCAAGTAACTTAAAAATAAATGGTTCGCCGGTGTAGGTTGTAAACAAGTTGTTATACGATACAAGAACCATTTTCTTGTCGCCAGTAAGTGAATAGCGGAAACCAGCACCTTCTTTGTTTAAATTAGGAATACTACCAATAAAAACTGATTCGCCTTTTGTGGTTCCGTCCTCATCGATGTGATAAGCATAAAGATTTCTACGCTCTTTTACATTGTCGATAACCGCAACAAACAGCATTAGCTTTTCATTGATGTAGAATAGGTTTTCGTAAACTGATTTTTTCCCGTAAACCTCAGGAAGAATGAGTTCGTAAGATCCATCAACTCCATTTGTTGTTTTTGAAATGCTTTCGAGCCAGATTTTACTTCTTTCAAGACGCACTTTTTTCTCAACGCGCACCATGTAGTATTTATCTGCGTCTTGTCCTACAACTTTGTCGTACTGAGTCTTTTTATCAAGATCAGAAAATCCTCCCCACTCAACATCCAATGTTTGAGCCAGAGCCGTGTTAAACATAAGTGCCAAAACGAAAGCAAATGTGAAGCATGCTTTTTTCATAATAACCAGTTTTTGATTTCGAATGTTATTTCTCTCTAAAATATTAATTTCCATCTGTTCCTTCTTTATGCTGCATCAGGATGCGAACATGCAAGCTCATGAATAATAGAATTCTAGCGCAAGCTAATGACTATTCCTTAAATAGCTACTGCATCCTCATCGCTGTTATTTTTCGATTACTCACCGAAAAATGTGCTAAAAGTCTTTCAAAGATAAATTTATATCTAAAACTGTGCCGTGTTGCAGCACAATTAATTTATGCCAAAAACCTGTTTAGCGTTTTTTGTCGTTACGTCAGCCACTTCATCAACTGAAATATGAAGGATTCCGGCAATTTTTTCAGCAATATGTTTGATGTACGACGACTCGTTCCTTTTTCCTCTAAAAGGCACCGGAGTAAGATAAGGTGCATCTGTCTCAAGTACCAACTCATCAATTCCTATGGCAGCAACCGTTTTGTCTAAACCAGCATTCTTGTAACTTACCACACCACCAATACCTAATTTAAAGCCCAGCTCAATCGCGCGCCTGGCCTGCTCCTCATTTCCTGAGAAGGCATGAAAGACACCTTTGTACTGGCCATCTCTCAATTCGTCTAAAACCTGAAACACTTCATCGAACGAATTGCGCGAGTGAATAACAAATGGCAAATCGTATTTACGAGCCAAGTCTATCTGCTTTGAGAAAACCTCAATCTGTTGCTGCTTAAAAGTTGTATCCCAATACAAATCAATTCCTATTTCGCCCACCGCAATAAATGCTTGCTTTGCCAGCCAATCTTCAACCAGGCTTAATTCCGCTTGCCACGTTTCGTTTACCGATGTTGGATGCAACCCCATCATTGCATAACAGGTATCAGGATAAGCAGAGGCAAGCTGCATCATGCTTTCAATAGACGAACTGTCGATGTTAGGCAACAATATTTTCTGAACATTATTTGCCTTGGCCCTTTCTATGGTTTCCGGCAGATCATCATTAAACTGTTCCAGGTATATGTGCGAATGAGTATCGATGAGCATGTGCTTAAATTTTTCACAAAAATGGTAAAAATTACACAGCCATAAAATTTGAGATGTAAAAAGTTAGCTAAGAACGAATCAACAACTCCTCTCATTTCAAAACAATGTTTGTTTTAAATTTAGCTTATTTTTGAATCATCTAAAGAAGTAAAGCCATGGCATATTCAACATCAAGTATTTCCATCTCGAAGTACAAAATAGCAACGCGAAAATGGGATCTGGAGCAACCGACCGGAAGTGTTTGTTTGATTCATGGCATTGGTGAACACTCTGCACGGTATGCGCACTGGGCCGAACGGTTTAATAATGCCGGCTATGCGTTTTATACCTTAGACCTGCCTGGCCATGGTGAATCGAGCGGAAAGCGCGGACACATTGATCATTTTAGAACCATTATGCAACTGGTTGAAAAACTGCTAAAAATGGCAGAAACAGACCACCCCGACAAGCCTGTCATATTATACGGTCATAGCATGGGAGGTTTAATTGTTACCAGATATCTGCTAGGCGATTTAAAACGCCCAAGCAAATCGGTGGTTACTTCTCCGTGGTTGGGTTTGACCGTAAAGCCCGCAAGTTTTCTTATTGGTCTGGCTCATCTTATTCGCCGAATTTACCCGGGCTTTGTGCAAAAAACAGATGTGGAGCATAAATACATTTCGCACGATCCGGTGGAGGTTGAGAAATACAAAAACGATCCACTCATCCATTACAAGGTTTCTGTTAACATGCTGGTAAGCATGCTCAAGGCCATTGAGTTCTGTTTTCATAGTACCGATAAATTACAAACCAAGCTGTTTATGCTTCATGGAAGTGACGACATGATTACTTCGCCGGAGGCAAGTGAAAAATTTGCTGCAAAGACTAATACACATACCGAATATAAATTAATGCCCGGCCTTTTTCATGAAATGCATAACGAGCCAAACAAAGACGAACTCTTCCAGATCATTATTAATTGGATAAACAAAAAGTAATGAGCCAATTCAGAACAGTTGTACCAATAAAGCCTTCCAGAATAAAACTTGAATACAACAAACCAACGATGTTGATTGGCTCTTGTTTTACTGAGAATATTGGTAAAAAATTAGTGAAAGATAAATTCCCTGCCATGGCAAACCCATTTGGCGTACTCTACAATCCTGCCTCAATAAATGCATGTATTCAAGCCATAATAGCTAACAAAAACTTCTCCAACACAGACTTGCACTTTGAAAACGGGTTGTGGTTTAGTTATCAGCATCACAGTAGTTTTTCGCGTGCAAGCAAAACAGAATGTCTGAAAGGCATTAACTCACAACAACAGAAAGCCCATAAGCAATTACAGTCTGCCGGAGTGCTGGTTGTAACAATAGGTACAGCATGGATTTACAAACTAAATGCAACCAACAACATCGTAGCTAATTGCCACAAAACACCGGCAAAAGAATTTACAAGATTGCAACTTAGTGTAAGCGAAATAAAAACAGAACTTGCTACAATCATCGAAAATGTAAACGCATTTAATCCCACTTCGGAAGTCATTCTTACCGTAAGCCCGGTTAGGCATTGGAAAGATGGTGCCCACGGTAACCAGTTGAGCAAAGCCAAGCTATTGCTCGCTATCGATGAGATTACAAAAGAACACCCGCAGGCTCAATATTTTCCATCCTATGAAATCGTAATGGACGAATTGCGCGATTATCGCTTTTACGAAAAAGACATGCTCCATGTTAATGAGGTAGCTTCGGACTACATTTATGAAAAATTTGCCGATTGTTTTTTGGATGCAAACACCTTACAGCTCAGAGACTCAATTAGAAAAATTATAAGCGCCAGTAATCATCGTCCCTTCAATCCGGAAACCGAACAACATCAAAAATTTATAAAAAATCAAATAGACCAGATTCATAAGCTGAACAGCGCTTACCCGCATATTAATCTGTCAGAAGAACTTTCCTTTTTTCAATCTTCAAAAATCAATTAAATATAAATCTGTAATTTTACTTCGAATATTATTGTAATCTATTATGAAGAAACTAAACCTACTTATTGTAAGTGTTCTTGCAATTGTAATG
>JBFHES010000224.1:0-7421 GCA_041584015.1 Bacteroidales bacterium | reverse complement strand
GGCATCACATTGAAAAGTAGCTAGACTACTAACTAATTTTAAATATTAAGAAAGCATACAATCAGTACTATTTTAAGATTTGTATTAGTTAAGGATTAACGGTGATAGTCGATAGTTGTCCAATATTCTGAATCGCTGCACAGCAATGGCATCAGGCTATGCGCCAAATAACAAAGTGAGATGACTGTTGGGAATTGTTTTCTGTTTGAGCTTATTGAGGAATGAAAAGTGGGAGTTTAAACAAATTTAGTCATCACCGTAGCTTTTTTGAGTGAAGAGCGTGCAGCCTAGATCTTTGTTGCGATCAAGCGAAAAACGTGAATTTCATTGAAAATATAATTTAGATGAACAGATGAAGTCGGGTTTGGGCGAAGCGCCAAGTTGATTCGACGCACTTATATTGTAATGAGCAATAGTTTGACTAATCTGGTTTTTAACCAAATCGATATTCCAGCTGTAATCCATAAACAAAGTGCCTTAGCTTATAATAATCGTGAATGGACCCAAGCGAGTAAGCGCAACGAAGACCAAACTGCACATTTTTGGTGTGTTTTGTAAATACAGGAAATTGCATCAGTGCAAATACCGAATAGTCAAAATCCTTGAAAAGCGCTGTGATTGGCTGATAGCTTCGGCTGGTGATTTCATCGATTTGTGTTTTGGATGAAAACATTCTGGCCACCGACAAGCCTGCTTCCAACGATGCAATCTTTTTAGATTGCGGAAAGAGCAAACCAAAGCTTAGCGGTGTTTCAATATAATTCAACTTGAACATATCTATTTTCTGGCTTGCAAATTCGTTTACATATTCGTAGACACTGCCTTTTTGAATATAACGAATCTCGAATTTTACAAAATAGTGCTTTCTGAATTCTTTCGAGACATGTATGCCAAACGAACTGCCCAATCCACCCCAAACCGTACCATCAACATTTTTCCATAACAAGTCGGTTTGTCCTTGCAACTCAATACCATTTACGTTCATCATTACGCCGGCAACAAACTTTTCCGATTGCGCATATCCGAAGGCATTAATAGAAACGAATAATATAATTAGTTGCCAGATCTTCATAATAATAGCTTTCAACTAAAGGAACGCAAATAGTGTGATAAGATTATTTTCAAAGTCAATTTCAACCCCTGACATGATCTGACAATCGTGCCTGTATCTTTGCCATGTATTTAACAATTTAAAACTGATGATTATGACAAATGCTGTAAACTGGTTTGAAATCCCAGCTATTGATTTCGAAAGAGCCAAAAAATTCTATGCTGATTTATTAAAAGTAGAACTTACCGATGTTCCAATGCCACAAGGTAAATATGCTGTGTTTCCAATGAATCATGAGCTTCATGGCGCTGCAGGCGCAATTATGCAAATGGAAGGATTTAATCCATCGGCAGAAGGTGCTACTATTTACTTTAATGGTGGTGAAGATTTGAGTGAACCATTGGCAAGGGTTGAGGCTGCAGGTGGTAAGATTGTAATTCCAAAAACTGATATTGGTGAGAATGGTTTTTTTGCTCAATTTATCGATACAGAGGGAAACCGAATGGCGCTTCATTCAATGAAGTAGGCTGCTGTACTGAAAATTACGATCAGGAGATTTTGGGTGATTTGGTAGTTATAAGTCGTGCTTTAAATTGACTAGCGAACCTTTTAATCTCTTGACGTGTTCAGAAGTAGACAAGTGATTCTATGATGATGTTTAACCAAAAACTACAACGATGAAAAATGTAATAAACTGGTTCGAAATACCTACTTTGGATTTCGAGAGAGCAAAAAAATTCTATTCAGCTATTTTGGATGTTGAGTTGACGGATGTTCCGATGCCTGATGTAAAGTATGCTATGTTTCCATACGATATTGAAGGTGGTGGAGTAGGTGGTGGATTAATGCAAATGGATGAGCAAAAACCTTCAGCCGATGGGCCAACTTTATATTTAAATGGAGGAGAAGACTTAAGCATTCCTCTTGCCAGAGTTGAAGCTGCGGGTGGTAAAATTATTATACCAAAAACCGCCATCGGACCAAATGGCTTCTTTGCTCAGTTTATTGATACTGAAGGAAACAGATTGGCATTTCATTCGGATAAGTAATCTAGTTTGAGATTTCTTTAAAGAATACGCCCGTCGTCATTCCTGCGAAAGCAGGAACCTCTGTAAGTTCAGTTGCTCGTTATCAGATTCCGGGGGCAAGACCTTAATGAAGGTGGTTCCTGTAACATTTAGCAAGTACTTAGAAACGCATAAAATATTTAAGATAGTGGATCGTGTAGGTTCACTATCTTTGTTAAAACATGTCGCAACTTCAAAGGCTCATATCAATACTTACCATGTTAAAGTCTAAACGACTATTAACAGCCACCGAACTGTCTGAAAAGTTTGAGGTAAGTATCCGAACCATTTATCGCGACATAAAAAAGTTGGAAGAATCGGGAGTGCCAATTATAACTATCGATGGGAAAGGTTATACCTTGATGGATGGCTATACAGTGGCTCCCGTTCAGTTTACAGAAAAGCAGGCCAATGCTCTGATTACAGCCCAGCATTTGGTAAACAAAACTAAGGACAGCTCATTCATTGAAAGTTTCGACGAAGCGCTTACAAAGATCAAATCTGTTTTTAGGTCATCCATTCAGGAAAAGAGCGAACTCCTAAGTAATCAGATTCATGTTTTTGAATATACCGAAGAGGAAGTATCCAGCAATGCTTTGTCGGAAATTCAGTTAGCCATAACCAATTTTAATGTTGTTGAAATAAATTACCGCAAGGCAAACGATCCAAATATTAC
The DNA here is from genome assembly GCA_041584015.1 of Bacteroidales bacterium. Lineage (GTDB taxonomy): Bacteria > Bacteroidota > Bacteroidia > Bacteroidales > M50B96 > JBFHES01. The sequence goes on along the minus strand of JBFHES010000224.1, from coordinate 4,627 downwards.
GTTTCGAAAGATAGAGCCATGTGCTATTTGGGCCACCAAGAATAAATGGATTTTAATTGCCTGGTGCCATTTACGAAATGAATATAGATCCTTTCGAATTGATCGTATTCAGCACTTTAAAATATTAGCGGAAAAATTTGAAGATCGTAAATTCGATATTCAATCTTATTTCCTTGCGCGCTGGGCTGAGGAGATGAAAGGAGAGCGCCAACCACCGGCTGCCTTTTTAAATATTAAAAGTTCCAACTAGTATGAAAGAAAATTACTCGGATCATTATAACGAAAAGTCGCTATGGAACAAACTGGGCGAGGTAGCTAAGCTTGCCGGATTAAAAGTTGTTTATCCGGTATTGCTGCTGTATTTTGTAATGAAAGACAAAAATGTTGATCTAAAAACCAAAGCCATAGTTGTGGGTGCGCTGGGATATTTTATTCTTCCTACTGATGCAATTTTCGATCTTACTCCAATCCTTGGCTATACCGATGATTTCGGTGTTTTAATGTATGCCTTGAATCAGATATCGGCTAGCATTACACCTGAAATTCGTCAAAAAGCGAAGGAGCAACTGAGCACCTGGTTTGGAACCATGGATGAAAAGGATGTAAAAGAGATTGATGAGAAATTAAGTGAGTAATATGTTCTGTTCATCCTTAAAAATTGTTAATCGGTAAAACAATACTGAAATTATCATGTTTTTTCCTTAGGTTTGTACTGTTAAAAGTTGTTTGGTGATAAAGACTGTTTCAAATATCGCGTTAGTAATGTGGCTGATCCTTATATCAGTTGGAATTACTATTAACAAACATTACTCAAATGGCGAGCTTTTCTCAACGCGTATTTTTGTTGAAGCTCCAAGTTGTTGCGAAGTTACCGATGCAAACCAAATACAGTGTGTATCGAATAACGCTGAAATGGCATCATGTTGTGTCGTGCCTGTCGAAGCCGTTGAGATGAGCTGTTGCAGTAAACCTGAAAATCATACCGAGCAAGGATGTTGCGACGAGGAATCTGAAATCTTACAGCTTGAAGAGGATTATTTCCCAAACAATACTTTGCAAACAGATACTGAGTTAAAAGTTAAGCAAATAATTCTGCTCAGTACTTTATATAATTTCCCGTTAAGTGATGATGGTTTAATTGCATTTGTTAATTATGGCCCATCACCTCCAAAACTCGATCTTCAGCAAACCTTTTTGTTGAACGAGAATTTTCGTTGCTGAAAATAGTTGCTGTCCCATTTTCTTATGAAAAAAATGAATAACATAACTGTTATTTGAGTTGTGCTTATGCTTAAATGGGATCCATTCACAATTGCCAAAATGGCGAAACTATTCATTAAAATTTTTAGCAATGAAAAATTCAATCTTATTAATAGTTCTGTTGGTATCAGTATTATGTGGCTTTGGTCAAGCTACAATTAGTGGTACAGTTTACGGACAAGAAAAGCAAAAAAAGACACCCTTGGTTGGTGCAAACATATATTGGCTTAATACAACACTTGGAACCACCACAAATGACCAGGGAGAATTTAACCTGTCATTCCCAAAATTTGCCGATACAAAATTGGTAATCAGTTTTATTGGTTATCAAACGGATACCATCGCGATTAGCGAAAATCAAACAAAGGTCTCACCGGTTCTTAGTATCAGTCAGGATTTAGATGAAGTTACTGTCACCGAACGTCAGCGCGGAGAATACATCTCCAAAATTAAGCCCTTACAAACGCAAACCATTACCGAGAAAGGTTTGCAGAAATTACCGTGTTGTAATTTATCCGAAAGCTTTGAGAACTCGGCGACGGTAGATGTTGGGTTTAGCGATGCTGTTACTGGTGCTAAGCAAATAAAAATGCTTGGTTTGGCAGGTAAGTATAGTCAGATAATGATTGAGAAGAAACCTAATTTTAGGGGACTTTCAACAGGGTTTGGCTTAATGTATATTCCGGGTTCCTGGATGCAGGCTATCCAGATTTCAAAAGGAACCAGTTCTGTGGTTGACGGATTTGAATCGATATCTGGACAGATTAATGTTGAGTATAAAAAACCTGAAAACGCAAATCCATTGCACGTGAATCTGTATGCAAATGCTGAAGGGAAGATGGAAGCAAATATTCTTGCGGCGCAGCGAATCAACGAGAAGTGGAGCACCATGTTGCTTTTAAGTGGTAGTTATTTAGGAACGAAACATGATAAAAACAAGGATGGCTTTCTGGATCTTCCGTTAACCGATCAGGTGCATGTTTTTAACCGCTGGAAATACCAGAATGGTAATCATCAGTTTCAGGCTGGATTTAGTGTGCTTGATGAAAAACGAAATGGCGGGCAAATGGATTTCACAGACAGTGAACAGTTAAGCGCCGATGGCAACTATGGTTTTGGAATTGATACCCGCAAGTATGAGGCCTACTTCAAAAATGGCTATGCTTTCAAATCAGATCATTATCACAGTCTGGCAATTATTGGTTCAGCCGTTTATCATGAGATGAATTCGTTTTTTGGTGTGAAGAGTTATAATGCCACGCAGCGTAGCTTGTATACAAATTTAATCCATCATACCGAATTATGGAACGAGAGTCATACCTTAACTTCAGGGCTTACTTTGTTGTATGATGATTTTGAAGAATTGTATGAAACGATTGATCTGGGGCGCGAAGAGATTGTTCCTGGTGTTTATTCGGAATACAATTTTAGCAATGGTCATGAAATGAATATTATTCTGGGCTTACGCTATGATCATAGTTCTATTTATGGTGGCTATTTAACACCTCGCTTACATTCAAAATATCATCTTGGAGAACGCTCAATTGTACGCTTATCCGGAGGTAGAGGACATAGAGTGGCGAATGTAATTGCAGAGAACACGGGTTTGTTGGCCAGCTCAAGAAATATGGTATTTCTTGAGGAACTTGATCCGGAAGATGCCTGGAATGCAGGAATTAACTTTACCCACGATTTTAGCTATGGTGAGGATAAAGAACTAGCCTTAAGTGTTGATTATTATCGTACACAGTTTGTTAGTCAGGTAATGGTAGATATGGACCAGGACAAGCACAGTGTTTATTTTTATAATCTTGATGGAACATCATTCTCAAATAGTTTCCAGCTGGAAGCAAGTAGTGAAGTGTTTGAAGGTTTTGATATTACTGCTGCATTTCGAATCAACGATGTGCAGGTTACCCTGAATAATACTTTACAGGAGAAACCATATGTCAACCGATTAAAAGGATTGATCTCCACATCGTATGCAACCAAGTTTGATAAGTGGACCTTCGACCTTACTGCTCAGTACAACGGGCAGTCACGATTACCGGATGTATCGCAAAACATGAATTTGGCTGATGCCGATTTATATTCGCCGGTATACTACATTTTGCACGGTCAGATTACACGAAAGTTCAAGCATTTTTCTGTGTATCTGGGTGGCGAGAATCTAACCGATTTTGTTCAGAAGAATCCAATTATCGACCCTGAAAATCCATTCGGTGAGAATTTTGATGCGTCGCGTGTTTGGGGCCCAATTCTCGGAAGAACATTATTCATTGGTGTTAGATTCGACATCGATAAGTAGCTAATCATAGTCAAGTAGAAAATTTTTGGATGAACGCTGCTCAGGAATAATGATTATTTGTGAAGCATAATTCATCAAACGTAAAAAATCAAAGAAATGAAAACAGTAAATATTATAGTCGCAGTTTTAGTAATGTTCGCATTTGTGCCACAGGCAGGTGCGCAAAAGGTGAGTAAATGGAAAGAAATTAATATCAAGGTTTCTTCGCAATGTGGTATGTGTAAGGATCGAATTGAGAAAACACTCGCATTTGAGAAAGGTGTGAAATCTTCGGATGTAGACCTTGAGAAGGATGAAGTAAAAGTGGTTTATAATTCAAAGAAAACCGATGCGGATAAAATTCGAAAGGCCATTGCGAAAGTAGGATATGATGCCGATGAATTAAGTGCAGATAAGAAGGCCTACGCTAAATTACCTGGTTGCTGCAAGAAACCAAACGATCCTGATTATAAAGGTCACGGTGAGGAGTAAATAATATTTTGGCAGTTGTAAAGACTGCCAACTTTTTTCATTTAAATTAATTCATATGAAATTACCCGAAAAAGAATGTTGTAATTGTAGCAGTAAATCGCCATTGTTTCAGACACTTTCGGAGGATGAACTCTCACACATATCAAAGCATAAAATTCCCGTTAAATACAAAGCTGGCGAAACCATAGTTAAGCAGAACTCACCATTAACACACGTAATAAGTTTTACCTCGGGTATTGCAAAAGTATACATCGAAGGGCGTGGTAATAAAAACCTGATACTCCATTTTCTCAAACCGACACAGTTTTTGGGTGGTCCTGGAATTTACATCGATCGTAAACATCATTTCTCAGTTACCGCCATCGAAGATTCTTCGGTGTGTTTTATTGAAATAAACAAGTTTAAAGAGTTGATGCGTGGTAATTGCGATTTTGCTGAGGCTTTTATAAAGTACATTAGCAATAATGGAATTTTCAATTACGATCGTTTTTTAAGTCTTACTCAGAAAAATATGCAGGGTCGTGTTGCTGACGCTTTATTGTATCTGCACGAAGAAATATTCTGTGATCGCGATCATATCATAACCGT
>JBFHES010000223.1:0-7471 GCA_041584015.1 Bacteroidales bacterium | reverse complement strand
TCCGCGATGTATTTCAATTCTTCATAGCTGGATTTTCTCAAAACGTTACATTTCAAAAAAACTCACTTTTTGTTGTACTTAGAATAATGAAAATGGAAAATACCTTGTAGTTATCTTGTTGTATTTATTTGTTAACGTTTGTGAGGTAAAATTAAAAAAACAATTGAAGTATTTAATTCTGAATCTGTTTTTTTTTGAAATATTCCACAATTCAACTATTGCCACAGCTGTTACGCAACAATTCACATTCAAGATAAATCTAATCATTCACAACATACGAATTGAAATCGTGATGCCATCAGTTCAGATGCACCTAAAGATTCCCGTCTCAATTAGTAATAAATGCTATTGTTCTAATTCTTTTAAGTGCTCTAATTTCTTTCGTTCGAGAAACTCGGATATACCTTCAAAATGTTCTTTCACGCGTTTGTCTCCAAACTCAAACACCTTACTTACCATACCGTCAAGAAAATCTCTGTCGTGTGATACCAGAATAAGCGTTCCATCGAACTCCATCAAAGCTTGCTTTAAAATGTCCTTGGTTCGCATATCCAAATGATTGGTTGGCTCATCAAGGATGAGTAGGTTTACAGGCTCAAGTAGCAATTTAACCATCGCCAATCGAGTTCGTTCGCCCCCGGATAGTATCTTCACTTTCTTATCCCAGTCATCAGCGCCAAACATAAAAGCGCCAAGGATATCTTTAATTTTTGTGCGAATATCCCCTTTTGCCACATCGTCTATTGTTTGAAATACGGTAAGGGTTTCGTCGAGCAGGCTTGCTTCGTTTTGGGCAAAATACCCAACCATTGTATTGTGGCCTAAGGTCATGGTTCCACCATGGTCAATTTGCCCCATAATCGCCTTAACCATGGTTGACTTTCCTTCGCCATTTCTGCCGACAAAAGCAACCTTTTCGCCTCGTTGTATGGTTATTGAGGCATCTTTAAAAACAAGATGCTCATCATATGATTTAGAAAGTCCGTCTGTAATTACTGGATAATTCCCAGAACGCGGCGACGCCGGAAACCGAAGTCGTAAGTGTGAAGTATCTATCTCATCAACCTCAAGCAGCACCAATTTCTCAAGCATCTTTACGCGCGATTGAACTTGTAAAGTTTTTGAGTAAGTGCCTTTAAAACGATCGATAAAAACCTGCGTTTCGGCTATCATTTTTTGTTGTTCATCATAAGCCTTTTGCTGCTGTACTCGTCTATCTTTTCTGAGCTCGAGGTATTGCGAGTAATTTACCTTATAATCATAAATGCGTCCCATGGTGATCTCAATCGTCCTCGTTGTTATACGATCAACAAAAGCTCTGTCGTGCGAAATAACAATAACTGCTTTGCCACTTGAAACTAAAAAATTCTCGAGCCATTGAACAGATTCAATGTCGAGGTGATTGGTTGGCTCATCCAGAAGAATTAAGTCAGGATTGCGCAATAAGATTTTAGCCAGTTCGATACGCATGCGCCATCCACCACTAAATTCCTCTGTAGATCGTTGAAAGTCCTCTCGCTCAAAGCCCAAACCAATTAAAATTTTCTCAACCTCAGCATCATAATTAACATCGCCCAAACTATACACCTTCTCACTCAATTCCGATACGCGCTCGATAATGGCATAGTACTCCGGAGATTCATAATCAGTTCTGATGGTTAATTGATGATTGAGTTCTTCCATTTCTTTTTGCATGGCAATTAACTCTGCAAAAGCCTGCGAAGCCTCATCGAAAAGTGAGCGCTTATTTTCGGTTATTAAATGCTGCGGCAAATAAGCAATTACAGCATCTTTAGGTGCAGAAACTCTGCCTTTGGAAGGCTTCTGAGCACCGGCAATTAATTTCAATAATGTCGACTTGCCTGCCCCATTTTTGCCCATCAAGGCAATTCTATCTTTCTCGTTAACAACAAATGAGATATTCTCAAAAAGTGTTGTACCACCAAATCCTACACCAAGCCCATCAATTGAAATCATTCTGTTCTTCTAAAATTAAGGCGGCAAAGATATTCAAATGTATCAAACCATATGGATAAACATTTTAATAGTAAAACTGTGCACATAGATTCACCATCGATATTCATTTGCAAAGACCTTGTTGGTAAACAAATTCTTTTTTAGCTATTAAATATTTTAATTTGCAGATGTATTAGAATTATTTGCAAAGAAACCAAAATGGCTTTTGAAACTCTATTTATAAATTTATCATTAATAATTACACTTAGCTTTCTGTATAGTATTACCATACGAAACATTAAGCTGCGCAAAAAAATTAAGCAGGTAATTATAGGGGTGTCGTTTGGTGCAATTACTGTTTTAATAATGCTAAACAGCTTTGATTTTGGACATGGAGTTATTTTCGATGCAAGATCAGTGTTACTTAGTTTAGCAGCAATTTTTGGAGGACCTCTGGCAGCGATTATTGCAGGTCTTTTAGCAATCTTTTACAGGTTAATGGTTGGTGGAGCCGGCGCTATTGTAGGAATCATCGTAATCGCCTTTACAAGTCTATTCGGAATTATTCTGGCCAAACTAAAAGACAACAATAAAATAAAGCTCAATTATATACATATTTACATTTACGGATTAGTAATTCATTTGATAGTAATTGCTCTATTCCTTGCGCTTCCCAAAGCACTTGTGCCACTAATTCTTTCTGAAATATGGCTCCCATTCATTGGAGTTTTTCCAATTGCAACAGTTTTGGTATATTTTATCATGCAAAGTCAGGAACAGCATATATCTACTGAAATTGAGCTTAGCAACCAAAAAAGACTTCTTGAAGTAACAGAACAGATTGCACAAACCGGTGGTTGGAAATATAATCCTAAAATGCAAACCTGGGAACTTACAAATGTTGCAGCGGAAATTATCTCTTCACCAACCAATAAAGCACAGCACAATTTTATTATTCATTTATTTATTGATAAAGAAGAGTTTGAAGCCTTATTAAACAAGGCTTGTTCAGCATTTGAAGCTTTTGATGTTGAGCTTCAATTAAGTGATAACATGGAACAAGCCAGCAAATGGGTTAGAATTTTGGGAAAACCAATAATCAAGTCAGGTGTAACCTTTGTTAAAGGATCGATCCAGGATATAACGAAACAAAAAGCCACTGAAGATTTACTTTTCAGAAACGAGGAATTATTACGAAGAGCCTTCGAGCATATTCCGGATGTAATGGTAATTTATGATAAAGACCTTAGAATTAAAAACATTAACAGCGCCACAACCGCAATAACAGGGCTTCAAATAGAAGACTTTATTGGCAAAAAAGACGAAGAATTATGGTCGCCTGAGGTATATGAGCCCTATTTACCAGCACTAAAATTAGCACTTCGCTCCAATCTACCTCAAACGGTTGAATGTAAAATAACATTACCTAACACCCAAACAAAATACCTGAACATTAGCTGTATTCCTTTAAAAGATATGAATGGTGAGGTAAACGAAGTATTGGGTATTACGGTCGATTTAACAGAACGCAAAGCTGCTGAAAGATCGATGCTTGAAATGGAAAAACGTTTTAGAGAGACATTGGAAAATATTCAACTAATAGCTGTTTTACTGGATGTTAATGGTGATATTACCTTTTGTAACAAGTTCTTTCTGAGTTTGGTTAACCGCGAACATGACAATGTGATTGGTAAAAACTGGTTTGATACATTCATACCCAAAGAACAACCAATGGTAAAAGAGGTTTTCAAAGAAAGTATTGAAACCGGAGTTATTGCTGATCATTATGAGAATGAAATTCTTGCTAAAAACAATTCTATCCGACTGATTCGATTTAGTAATACGCTATTGAAAGACAGCACCGGTAAAATCATAGGAACGACCAGTATTGGAGAGGATATTACTGATTTTCGAGCAATGATTCAATCGTTAAAAGAAAGTGAAGAAAAATATAGACAACTTGTTGAAATGATGCCAGATGGCATCGCCATTCATAAAAATGGAACAATCATTTATGCGAACGCTGCAGCCAAAAACATACTTAAGATTCCTGAAGATCAAGAAATCATTGGATTATCCATTTCAAAGGTAATTCATCCGGATAACCTGCAGACATCAGTTACAAGAATTAATGCTATGCTTGAAGGGAATGATGGCTTATACCCTGCAGAAGACAGGTACATAAGGTTTGACGGCAAAACAATAGATGTGGAGGTAACCGCAGAATCAATTCTATATGAAAATGAAAAATCGGTACAGGTTATTGTTCGGGATATAACTGAGAAAAAACAAACCGAAAAGCGCATATTCAATTCACTTATTCAAGGAGCAGACTCAGAGCGAAATAGAATCTCAAAGGAAATTCATGATGGGCTTGGCCAAAATTTAACAGCTGCCAATCTGAACCTAAATAGTATTTATAAAACCATAAATACACTATCTGAAAACGACCAGAGTCATTTTAACACCGGGCTTGCATTCCTGAAAAATGCGATTGAAGAAAGCAGAAGTATTGCTCATAATTTAATGCCACGAGCAATTATCGATTTTGGGCTAATAATCTCATTAAAATCTTTAGTCGATCAAATACGCATTACATCCGAGTTTGACATAAGCTTTTATGAGAATTTAAATAACCAACGATTTAACACCAACCTGGAACTAAACCTGTACAGGATTGCACAGGAGTGCATCAACAACATTGTTAAGCATTCAAAGGCAAAGCAAGTTAATATCCAATTAGTGCTTCACTCAAATATTTTAACACTTATGATTGAAGACAATGGCATCGGCTTTAATTATGGCGAATTTAATGAAGAAATAGGCTTAGGCCTTAATAATATTCGAAACCGAGTGCTCTCGATCGACGGAATATTAAACATTGACAGCAAGTTAATGAGCGGAACCACAATTACTGTAGAACTAAAAATCAGCAATGAATAAAAAGATTCACATTCTAATTGTAGACGATCATCAAATTGTAAGGGATGGACTTAGATCTATGCTTATGGATGAACAACATATAATCATTATTGGCGAAGCTGCTAATGGTAAAGAAGCCCTGGCCTTTCTGGAGAAACAACATGCAAGTGTTGATCTGGTAATGATGGATATTAACATGCCGGTGCAAGATGGACTAACAACCACAGAGATAATCAATAACAACTATCCTGATGTTAAAGTACTTGTTCTTACAATGCTGGATGAGAAAGAGCACATTGCAGCAATGATAGACAAAGGCGCAAATGGCTATATTCTAAAAAACTCGGGTAAAGACGAGCTCGTTAATGCTATAGGTCTTATTGCGGCTGGGCAAAACTATTTTGGTGAAGATGTTAAGAATGCCTATTTCTCAAGCATGGTTAAAAGTAAAATCAGTCAAACTCAACTTGATATCATCAATTCACTTACCGATCGTGAACTTGAAATATTGCGATTAATTGCTAATGAACATACCAACATTGAGATTGGTGAGATGCTATTCATCAGTTCAAGAACCGTTGATGCACATAGACGAAATTTACTCGAAAAAACAGGATGTAGAAATACGGCAGGTCTTATATCTTTTGGTTATAAGAATAAGCTTTTTGATTAGCAAGCTAGGTAAAATCACCTAGATAAAATATAGGTCGAATCACCCTTTGACATCAAGTTTGGGATGACTAATATTGCTATCAAACTATAGGTATGAAATACCCCAGAGTAGCAGTAGGCGCAAAATTTGAAACATTAATTCACACCATTAATGAAATATTAATTGACTCTAATATTGAACAAGTAAGTTCCTTTTCAATCGACAATGATAGATTTGAAGAACTTAGTCATACTATATCTAACTGTGATTTGGTGATAATTAACCTGGCAGACTTTAAAACAGATATTGACACGCAATGCCAACTTATTAGAAGCATTAAAAGGAACGTGCCCATTATAATATTGCATTATTATTCCGCTACCTATTTTCAGCAGCTAATAAACAAGCATAACATCTTCGACTATATTAATCATAATGCGGTAGGTTTCCAATTACCTATCGTTCTTGCATCCTTTCAATATCAGTTTACTAGGAAAATAATGTTAAAATAGCTCGCACTAAAAATTGAACATTTGCAACAACAAAAATCACCTAGAAAAAATTAGGTATTAGAACAGATGAATGCACCAAAAGCTTTAAATATGTTTGAACCTAAGAATTTTGTTTAACAAACATGTAAATGAAACCGAACCATTCTTTGATTGCTACAAATACAGATAAATCGCTAACCTATGTATTATTGCTATCCAATGACAAGGCAATAATTAACTCCATCAAGCAACATTACGGTAAACATCGCTATCATTTTGTTCAGTGTACTGATGCGAACAGCCTGGATGATAGCCTTCGAGAAATTAATTTTCAATTGGCTATCATTGATACAGATAACAATGATTTGACTATTCAGGATGCGGATAGAATTATCTCTACACTTAATTTATTGGTCATCTATTTAATTTCTTCTACCCAAAACAAGCTTCTCGAAAATATTTCTAAAAAAAATGGGAATCAGTATTACAGTATAAAAAAGGACAATAGATTAATTCATGAGCTTCCGCGCTTTATCAGTAATATTATTGAAAACAAGAGTTCACTAAGCGCTAATCAGCAAAAACAGCAATTTGTAGAAGAACAATTAAGAGCCATTAAAAAAGACTTTTTTCATGTGTTTGAATATGCCAATATTGGCATTGCCTTGGTTTCTCCCAACGGATATTATTTAAAGATTAATGAAGAATTCTGTTCTATCTTAGGATATTCATCAGAGGAAATAAAAGACATTCATTACAATTTTTTTACTCACCCTGATGACCTTGAGTTAACCCAAAACGTTTACAGCCGTTTTATTAGCGGTCAACTCAAAAAACATACTTATGAGAAGAGGTATATTGGGAAGAAAGGTAATATCATTTGGGTGTCGCTTTCGGTTACTTTACTGCATGACAGTTCAAATAATCCGAAGCACTTTATTATACACATTCAGGATATAACCGCTAAAAAACAAGATGAAATAAAGCTCACTCAGTTTTATAAATCAGTGGAACAAAGCCCGGCCATTGTTATAATTACCGACGAGCGTGGATTAATTACATATACCAATCCAAAGTTTGAGGAAATAACCGGCTACAGTGCTGAAGAGGTAGCAGGTAAGAATCCAAACATTTTAAAATCCAATCATCATGACGACTCCTTTTATAAACACCTGTGGGCTACTTTAAAAGCGGGAAATACCTGGAAAGGCGAATTAATTAATAAGAAAAAAAATGGCAAACTATATTGGGAATCGGCAAGTATAGCACCGATAAAAATAGACACCAACCATTCCACACATTATATTGCGATTAAAGAGGATATATCTGAGAAGAAGAAGCTTGAAAGAGAACTAATCTCAGCAAAAGATGCCGCAGAAAAGTCGGCAAATGTGAAAGCATCATTCTTAAAAATAATGTCGCACGAGTTACGCACCCCGCTCAATGCCAT
>JBFHES010000222.1:0-7498 GCA_041584015.1 Bacteroidales bacterium | reverse complement strand
TGGGCTAAACTCCGACGAAGCATTTGCCGCGGTTATTGGTCCTTTGGTTGAAGTGCCTGTATTAATTGCATTGGTGAATGTTGCTTTGCGCTTTCAAAAGAAATATTTTCCAAAGGCAAGCGAAGGAGACGTAAAGGATCCGGAGATTTGTTAAACGAACTTACATAAAATTTGAAACAGCACGAGCACCACGCTTGTGCTGTTTTTTTATTAAATAGTTTGCGCTATACTCGCGAACCAATTCAAACTAATGAAAGAAATTACAATCACACTGGCATTATTCATTCCTATATACACTTTACTTCAAATTGTATATTACAGGCAATTATTGAAGATTCAACAAAAAACAGGAAGCACTGAACATCCAATAGGTAAGAACTATATATTCCCGCTAAAGGTAATTAAGCTCGTTATCCTTATACCAATGTTCAGTTTGCTTTACGCCGATATTATTGAGCAAATGCAAAATGTTGTACTCACAATTATGCTGAATGCAGGATCTGCATTTCTTGTTGATCACTTTATTGTTAACAGGTTTCTTGATAGGCAAGCTCAACGAAATTTTTCTTAGTTGTAGAATTTCTAAGGCACAAAAAAACCCGTATCAAGAATGATACGGGTCTACAATATTTTTAAGACATTGCTTATCCACAATGTGTACAACCACTACAGTCGTGATGCTCATGGTGAACGTGACCATGCTCAAGTTCTTCTTGAGTAGCTTCGCGTACTTCCATAATTTCACCTGTAAAAAATAGGCTATTACCAGCCATTGGGTGATTAAAGTCAAGCTTTACAGTTTCATCAGCAACTTCTAAAACTCTTCCGTCAAGACGATTACCTTGCTGGTCGCGCATTGGAATAGTATTTCCAACAACCAACAAATCTTCTCTTAATTCACCATCAGCCATAAAAAGCTCTTTCTGCAAATCAACAACAGCTTTTTCATCAAGCTCGCCATATCCTTCAGCAGCAGTTAATGAGAAATCAAATTTTCCACCAACAGTTAAACCTTCAAGGTGCTTTTCAAATGCAGGAAGCATATAACCAACACCAAATACAAATTGTAATGGCTGAGCGCTATCAACTTTTTCTGCTACCTCGTTATCTTTCCCATTTGGTCTAAGTTCGTATGAGATTCCAACAACTTTGTTTTTTTCAATATTCATCTGTACAAAATTTAATTATTCGTATTTGATTGGTCTTTTAAAACGAATCTGTTTAGACCCTCCAAAACTATAAATCAGGTTATTAATTTCAATTGGCAAAAGAACAAATTATATCGGGAAAAGTTTGTTAATTTATTTGAAAATATACGATTAATCTTCTGACTGTGTTGCATTTCACCACTAATCAGAGCTTTCAAGAATATTAAGGTAACCTTTTTTCTATATTTAATGACTACTCTAAAACACACTAATTAACTATGCTTGTCAAGAATTTGGATAATCTCACTGCTGATGCTATGGCACTATAGATTTTTAAACCTTTGCTGTTTATAAAAAAGCGCAAAGGAAGATTTCATCCTCTGCGCTTTTGCTATATATTAATTGGCGTTGGCACCAAATATTTATTTAATCAATCTTATACAATTCCAGCTCGGTAAAGTAAAAGTCAGGATTTGGAATATCAATAATCAACTGTGCTGGCTTGCCTTTTTCGTCAAGTACAAATCGTGCTGTACCTTCAGGTAATGATGGAACATCTTTCAAGCGAATATTAAAAGTATCGAAATGATAGTGATCTAACTTTCCTACAAAGCCAGGCGTTGGCACAAAAAACACTTCAAGTTTTTTATCAACCAGTTTCACCTCAACATTCCCATACATCTCACCACCGTAGGTTCCACAATAATCCATAAGTTTAAGCGATGGTTTGGTTTTCTTTACACGGTTCTCTTCTTTCTCTGCTATTGCTTTAGCAGCACTCTCATCACTGTATTTATTAAAACCTAAAAACATCTCGCTCCAATCAGTGGTATCATTACTCAGGTAAGTATCTAATATTTTATAAATTAAGGGGTAATACAAACTCGAGTTTTTATTAGTAAGGATAACAAATCCTAGCTGCTCCTCAGGTACCACACATGAATAGGAAATAATACCATCGTAACCGCCAGAGTGACTTACAATTTGGCGTCCGTGATAATCGAAAGTTCCCCATCCCATTGCATACGCCTTAAAATGAGTTGATGGCCATGCTCGGTTTGAAAAACTGCTGACAGCCTGTGGTGTATTGGGCTTCCATGTTTCAGTTAGGATGTTAGCAGGAATTAATGCTGAATCACCAAAGTTACCTTTGTTTATCTGGAACTTGACCCAATTGGCCATGTCGGTAATATTTGAATTTATTGCACCTGCTCCACCAATGTTATCCCAGTTTGAATGAGGGATTGAAATAACCTTTCCTTCACTCTCGGTGTGTGGCATCGCTACATTATCCATCTTAGCAAAGTATGATGTTGATGTGACCGTACTTTTCATGTTCAAAGGTTCAAATATTCTCTCTTTAAGAAAATCATCCCACGAGGTGCCAGTTACCGCAGGAACAATTTCACCAGCTGCAATAAACATGATGTTCTGATAACCAAAATGCTCTCTGAAACCGTATTCCTGTTTTAGGAAACGTGCACGTTTAATCACTTCTTCGCGCGAATAAGTTGTGCCGTACCACAGCAAATCACCGCTAAATGTTTTAAGTCCGCTTCGATGCGAAAGCAAATCGCGTATGGTCATGTTATCGCTTACATACGGATCGTATAATTCGAAGTAAGGAAGATACTTCCTCACTTTATCGTCAAAGTTTAATTTGCCATCCGCCACTAACATGGCTATTGCAGTGGCTGTAAAAGCCTTGGTATTCGAAGCAATTGGAAACATTGTATGCTCATCAACCTTTGCAGGTAAACCAATCTGCCTAAGGCCATATCCCTTAGCAAGCACCAACTGGTTGTTTTTTACAATACCAATGGCCATTCCCGGAACATCCCAGTCGTTCAATGCTTTTTCGAAATAGCTACTTAGTTCTTCCAGATTTACATCCTGTTCTTCTTGTGAAAAAACCAGACCGGACCAGCAAACCAAAAGAGTTGTTAAAAGGAAATAGTAGTTTTTTTTCATATCAATATAATCGTGAATAATAATTTACACTTATGCGATTTGGTAAAAATATTAAAATCAATTCCGAATGAAACCCTTTAATCATATTTTTGCTAAATTGGATCGCTTTTTCATCACCTCTAAGGATTAAACACATCATGAAAAAATCACTATTCTTAAGCATATTTGTTTGCTTCCTCATGCCTCTTGCTTATTCGCAGAACATAGTTATAAACGAGTTTATGGCGACCAACAACACAACCATAGGCGATAATTATGGTGAATTGGAAGATTGGATCGAACTGTACAATAACGGATCTAGTAATGTGAACATAGGCAGTATGTACATTACCGATAACTTACTTTCGCCCCTTACCTATCAAATTCCGGCAGGTAACGACTCGACCATCATTGCACCTGGCGAATATTTACTCCTTTGGGCCGATGGCGATACAGAACAAGGTGTGTTACATATTGATATAAAATTGAATGGCGGTGGTGAGCAAATAGGTCTGTACACCAGTTCTGGCAACATTATCGACACCATTACTTACGATGCTCAAATTGCAAATGTGTCGTATGGACGATTGCCAAACGCAACTGGTGAATGGGTGTTTTTCGGTAACTATTCACCAGAACAAAGCAATGGTAATTCCCATTTAGCAGCATCGGTTTATGCCCACGCATTCCCATCAAGCAGTAATCATACATTGGGTGTAAACATTTATGCAAATCTCAATTGGACAGTATCCACCAGCGAAACCTGGCTAACCATCAACCCATCAACCGGAAGCAACAATGGCGCGTTTACCGTAAATGTTATTGAAGCAAATTCATCGGCCACTGAACGGACTGCCAGCATTTCACTTGCCGGCACTGGCATTGCCGATCAAACTATTGAAATCGTACAGCTTGGTCAGCAAGCCGCGCCCAATATTGTTATTAACGAGTTCCTTGCCGAGAACGATAATAATCTGGCAGATAATCACAACGAATATGACGACTGGATAGAGCTATACAATCCCGGGAATACACCTGTTGATATTGGTGGCATGTACTTAAGTGATGATTTAAACGATCCGCTTAAATTTCAGGTTTCTACTTTACATGCAGATTCTACAACAATTCCAGCAAAGGGTTTCTTGCTGCTTTGGGCAGATGATGATACTGAGCAAGGTGTATTACATACCAACTTTAAACTCTCAAATGGAGGAGAAGAAATCGGGTTATTTCTAAATCAGTTTACAGTGCTGGATTCCATCATGTACACCGAACAATATGCAGACACTTCATATGGCAGATTATGGGATGGTAGTCCGGCGTGGACCCTGTTTAATATGCCAACCCCCGACGCATCAAATGCCAATGCCATTGAGGAAGAAACATTCCCCGAATATCAAATGTATCCCAATCCGGTTGCGGACTATTTATTTGTAAATATAACAAACCAGGGAGGCTTATTAAAGATATTTGACCTATCAGGCAGGCTGCTAAAGACAGAAGACATTGCATCTGGTTTAAACAAAGTTTACGTTGGAAATATGCCTAAAGGAATTTTGCTAATAGGTTTAGAGACTGATTCTCAAAAACATTATCAAAAAGTCGTTAATAAATAGCTGGCTGTTTAGCAGAATGGGCGGAAAATTTTCCAAAGATTTTTAGTATGTTTGTTATCAATTTCAATTAAAAAATTGGAAGCAACACGGATGCAAATCCAAATTAATATTACAATAACTTAATAAAATACGGCGTAATGAAATTTATCATTTCAAGTGGCGAAATCCTAAAACATTTACAGGCAATTGGTAAGGTTATTAGTTCAAAGAATACCCTTCCTATTCTCGACAATTTTCTTTTTTCATTAGAGAATGGTGAATTAACCATTACCGCTTCTGATTTAGAAACAACACTAATAACAACTATTAAGGTTGATGAATCTGATGGTAATGGAAGCATTGCTATTGAAGCAAAACGATTGAATGATATCCTTAAGGAATTTCCTGAGCAACCACTTACTTTCGAGATCGATGAAGATTCAAAGAAAGTAGACCTTAAATCTGACAAGGGTGTTTATAACATCATGGGCCAAAACGCCGATGATTTCCCACAATTACCACAGCTCAACGAAGAAACTGCTTTTAAAACTTCGCTTACTGCCGAAATACTTGCAAGTGGAATTAACAAAACACTTTTTGCTACTGCAGATGATGAGCTTCGTCCGGTAATGAATGGTATTTTCATGGAAATTGGCACCGACGGAATTATCTTCGTTGCTTCCGACTCCCACAAATTGGTACGTTACACCAGAAGCGATTTTTCTTCAGACGCCGAATCATCTTTAATTCTACCTAAAAAGCCAGGTTCTCTTTTAAAGAACATTCTACCAAAAGAAAGCGGCAACGTGCGTTTAGAGTTTGATGATAAGAATGCCTTCTTTACCTTAAGCGACTATCGTTTGGTTTGCCGATTGGTTGAAGGAAAATATCCATCATACAATTCTGTTATTCCAACAGAAAATCCTAACAAGATGATTATCGACCGTGTAGAGTTCAGTAATTGTTTAAAGCGAGTTTCAGTGTTTTCAAACCAGGCCAGTAATCTTGTAAAACTTAAGGTTGGAGCTGATCAACTGCAAGTTTCTGCTCAGGATATTGATTATTCAATTTCTGCTGTTGAAGATATTAGCTGCCAATACGAAGGAACTGATATTGAGATTGGCTTCAAATCAGTTTTCCTAATCGAGATACTCCAAAACCTTTCAACTCCGGATATTATTCTTGAGATGTCTGATCCATCAAGAGCAGGTATTTTACTTCCTTTTGAAAACGAAGTTGAAGGCGAAGATGTGCTTATGTTGATCATGCCTATGATGATCAACAACTAAAATTGAATACAAATTATTAAATATCGGTAGTACCTGTCAATTGCTGGCAGGTACTCTTTTTTTATTATGGAATTAAACCTCAAAAAACCAATCGTCTTTTTCGATCTCGAAACTACAGGTGTAAATGTTGTACACGATCGCATTGTAGAAATATCTGTAGTTAAGATTCACCCGAACGGTAATCAGGAAACCAAGACTTTGAAAGTTAATCCGACAATTCCAATTCCGGCAAAGGTTTCGAAGATTCACGGAATTTACGATGCTGACGTAAAGGACAAACCAACCTTTAAGGACATTGCCCATTCTATTGCTGAGTTTATTGAGGGTTGCGACATGGCCGGATACAACTCGAATATGTTTGATGTTCCATTATTAGCAGAAGAATTTCTTAGAGCAGAAGTGGACATTGACATGAAGAAAAGACGGTTTGTTGATGTGCAGGTTATTTTCCATAAAATGGAACAACGTACTCTTTCGGCCGCTTACAAATTCTATTGTGGTAAAACACTGGAAGCGGCTCACTCGGCCGAGGCTGATGCTGTTGCCACCTATGAGGTACTAAAATCTCAGCTCGACAAATACGACAACTTAGAGAATGATATTGAGTTTCTTTCGAAATTTGCAACACACCATAAAAATGCTGATTTTCTTGGAAGGATTGTATTAAATTCTCACGATGAAGAAGTTTTCAATTTTGGAAAACACAAAGGCAAAAAAGTTGAAGATGTGCTGGAACGCGAACCAAGTTATTTTAATTGGATGATTGACGGAGATTTCCCGCTCTATACCAAAAAGGTATTGACAGAGATCAGACTCCGAAAGCTAAAATCGAAACTATAATACAACTTATACCAAGGGAATTTCAATTGAAATTCCCTTCTCTATTTTATTTAACTACTATAAAAACTTGTACACTACGAAATTCATTTATTGCTAAACCCAACTTAACTAATTATCGAAAGCTGATAATATTAATCCCCAATAACATGAAAAAGTCTCTCCTTTTATTAATCGTAATTTTCATAAGTTCCTTTTCAATTGCTCAGAAAATAAATGTTGAGTATGATATAAAGGATCAGGACATTAAGGATATTCTAGAGGTTCTCGGGGTACAAACTCTAAAGTTTGAATTCCCCAAAGAGGTAAAAGGAAGAAGCTTCAAAATTATAATTAAAGAATATCACGAAGGTGATTTAATCTCGAGCAGTGAGACATTATACTTCGACCGGATTAGTAAAGATGACGAAGGCCTGAAAGCTATTATGCATAATAAAACAGATTCTACCGAAAGCCTTTCTTTACGTTCAAAATTTATTAACGCAAATGAAGTCTTCAAACTTCGTTATAATCGAAGCAAATACGATTGGACTTCGCTTATAGATTCCGATTCTGAAGTTGATTTAAATTCTGAGATTCCATTTTTAACCTTCACCTACCAACCAACAACAAAAGACAACCCTAATCATTGGATATTTTGCGTCTTGCCAAAACTAGCTAGAGATTATAAAAACTGGCA
>JBFHES010000221.1:0-7508 GCA_041584015.1 Bacteroidales bacterium | reverse complement strand
GCAAACTATCTGAGTGATTTTTCTGTGGTGAAATCAAGTACTAAAGGCCACTTTATTGCATCAGTTGATAATATTAATTGGGAATTATTTACAGACACCCCAAATAAAATTACTATTCGCAATTATTCAAATGATCTGGATTTTGTTTGGGAAAGAATTATCTCAAATCCAGATACTTGTTATTACGCTCAGACCCTCTTGGATGCAGGGAATGGGATCCTTTTATCAGGCTGGAAATATTGCACCACTGATGTTCAGCCCAATTGCGATGTATTCATTTATAAGTTCGAATACAATGGCAATTATGCTAAAATATTTGAACGAAAGATTACAGCACCCCAAATAAGTGTTTACCCAAACCCTGGTACAAACTTTTTTAATGTTGATTTAATGTTTGATGCACCTAATTGTGAACTACTAATGTTTGATATCGCTGGCAGAGAGGTGCTCCGAAAAGAAATAAAACAAAATACTGAAAGAATAAACGTGGCGGCACTTGCTCGTGGTACCTACACCTATTCAATTTTAAAAGAAGGTAAAGCGCTTAACGCTGGTAAATGGGTGAAACAGTAGCGTGCCTTGCAGAATGTACCAATTCGGGGCGTAACATAGAGTTGCACTCCGAATAAAATATCGTAAATTGGGTATGCCGTAAGGCGTACCCAATCAATCTAACAGTTATGAAACATTTACAACTATCATTCTTACTTTTGCTCTGCATTTTCGGAAGCAATAGTTACGCTCAGCCCTTCACAGCTGATTCTTCATTTAACGTAACTTATAATTTTCACAGTTCATGGGCAGGCACCTTAACCCAGGTTGTTGAGGTAGAAGGAAAAGGAGTTTACATTGCCGGCAACTGGGATAGCCAGGTGCCGTTTGATCCTCCATATTGTATTAACCGTCTTTTACCCAATGGAGCAATAGATAACAGTTTCCCATATTACATATACAATATTGATGGGATTCAAAAGCTGGTTTATCTTGATGACACAATTTTTTTTAATACCCCTTTGGCGCTGATTCGCAATACAAGTGAAGGTGGGCTTGATTGGGAATTTTGGGAGAACGCCAATCAGGATACTATTAACCGATATGAGTCTCACGATTTCCATATTTTCAATGACAAATCGATTCTTGTGGTTGGAGACCATATGGTTAAAAAACACCAACCACCAAATGAATATTTTGATGTTGGTAAGAGGTATCGCAATGGTGTAGTGGATACTACTTGTAAGCACAAAACCAATAGGTCGATAAGGAAATTATTGAAATATGACGACAACCGAATATTATTAGAAGGTGTATTTAATCAGTACGATTCTATTACTACTATTGGAGACGGAATGTGCAGGATTTTTAATGATGGTACACTTGATACCTCCTTTCATAGTCCATTCTGGTTTCCACCTGGGTATTACGGGTATAAGCGTCCATTACATATCGATCCCGATGGAAAAATTCTTGTTGGTGGTTTCTTTTTTGTACAGGGAGATCCAAGTATATACCACATTGCAAGGCTTATGCCCAATGGTGATTTGGATTCCACATTTAATTATAAAGCAGTTATTGAAACCAATGATAGTTCATACTTGATTGGAGCTGTCTACACTATCTGTCCAACCAGTGATAATAGGTATGTGGTTGGCGGCTTTTTTCAAAAATATGAGGGATACGATAGAGGCAGTATCGTATTGCTCGATTATTATGGTAATGTTGATACAACTGCGTTTACCGGAGGAGGCGCCGATACAATAATCCATGCACATAACACCGACTTTGTTGATATTATTAAAATTATTCCTGCGAAAGATGACAAGTTCTATGCTGTCGGAAGGTTTAGTCGCTACGATGGAGTTGATGGAGCACCTATTGTTCGGCTTTTAGGGCCATCGCACTTGCAGGTAGAGGATATTGAGCAGGATGATCCTGCCGATTTTACAATCTTTCCTAATCCGATAATAGATAATCAATTTAGCCTAGTTGTTCCGGGCTTAGCAGCGGCTACCAAAATCGACATCTCTATTTTCAATGCAACAGGTGCAATCGTACAAAACACACAAACAACTTATTATAAGAATATAAAAATAGACTGTGGTGTACTTTGCACGGGAACCTATATTGTTAAAATAAACGCCAGTGGAAAGCGGCTGTTTTCGAGAATGCTTGTTATGAACAACTAAATATAATTTAAAGCTCTCTTATTATGAAAAAAATAATAATTACAACATTTTCAATTTTCATACTCGCTATTGGCGTAAGATCTCAATCCCCTTTTATCGATCAAACTTTTTTCAATGATTTTGGTATTTCATCCGAAATTATTGAGGTCAAGGAATGTTTTGAACTAGAGGATAACAGAATTTTTATCTATGGCGATCTTTATGATAGCCTTTACTCAAACAGTAGTATGGCCATGCTATATGCTGATGGATCTGTAGATACCTCCTTTAGTGGAACCTTTGATGTGTACGGAACATTGGCTCATGTTTACGATACATCAATCTTTTACGGTAGGTACGAGCTACAGAGGTTTAATTTTAAAGGTGAAGTTGTGGATAGCGCTTGGTCTGATCAACTTGAAATGATACCTGGTCATTCTAATTCGGACTTTCGATGCATGCATACCATAGTCGCAGATACACTCCTTGTTGGACTTGGTGATGTTACCACGCAATTATCGGAGCCTTTGGTTAAAGTTTCCTCAGGTGGTGTGGTTGATACTACCTTTATAACAGGGCTTATTGGTGATGTAGATGATATTAAAGAATACTTAGATGATAAGCTTATCTTGTTTGGCAGGTTTTTTACATCCGAAGATTCTACCTCTAGGCGTTTGGCGCTTGTAGATAAGAATGGAAATCTTGACACTACGTTTCAGGCTAGTTCCGACATCCATAAGATGTATGGGGTTGGAGTGCAGAGCGATGGGAAAATAATCTGTGGAGGAGTTCTGAATTTAAATGAAACGAAATACTCTCTTTTTCGCCTGAATACTGATGGTAGCTTAGATAATACGTTTATGTTTAGGCAACTTACTAAGACGAATCCAGAATATCTACGTGCAATATATGTGACACCAGATGATGGTTGTCTGGTTGGAGGTATTACAAACGATGTTGAAGGATACTGCAGACGAAATATTGTTAAGCTAGATGCTGATGGTTTCATAGAGCCGTATTTCTTTTCAAACACTTGTAACGATACTCATGCAAACGGATTCCCCCAGCATAGTTGGACCATAATTAAAGGCAGAGGTGATTATCTTTGGTTTGGAAGTGATCTTACAAGTTTAGATGGTACTCCGGTAAACGGTTTGATTAAAATTAAGCTGCAATCAATTGGAGCCGAAGAAGTGAAAGTTGCTGATCGTATAAAGGTATTTCCAGTTCCTTCAAGCAATCAAATCACCGTAAGCGGGCTAAAGCGTTCAGTTATGTTTGATGTGTTTTCAATTCATGGAAAAATAATTGAATCTAAAAGTTTTGGATCTGGTACGGAGGATGTCACAATCAGTTGTTCCGATTGGCCAGCGGGTATTTACTGTATTCGGATTATACATAAGAATCAGTCAATGGAAACAAAAAGAATAACAGTGGTTCACTAATCTTAATATTAGCTTTCCATAGATTAATAAGAATGGAAGCAGATTAAGCGTTTGAAAGGTAATGTGGAATGTGCTTGCTCATTTTATTCTGCAAACATCGGAAAAGCAAACTGAAACAAAAAAATAACTAAATAGATTTGGAGTTACGTTTCTTTTTTTTTTTTTGTAGCTTTACTTGAAATTGAGTCGGATGTGGGAGTCACTAAAAACTGACCAGACTCAATTCTAGGTAACTACTGTTTCGTGAATACGGGATTTCTGAAACAAACCAAATTCAAATTAAAATAAATATCAGTAGGTATTTTTATATGATACCGTTTGTACTATTTAAATAGATAAGCCGGGCAGTTACAACCTACCTGCCCAAATCTTGGCCGATTAAACATGTCAGTAATACCTGACCCGGCTTTGTTAAATAAATTGAATATGACTAATCTTATTATTTCTCTACTATTTTTTGCAATTGCATTTATACTTGAATGGTATTACCTTAAAACCAATAATAGAAAACGATGGGCTCAGTTTTTCAGATTGACTCCTGGTATTCTAGCCTCTACTAGCTTAGGGACTTTTGCTAGTTCAGAGTTTGATTTCAATCAAATTGTATCCACTATTTTGATCTATTTAAGTTATAGAATGATTAATTATTTCTATGTGAAAAGACTTGAGCAATTTTATAAGATTCAATAAATTATTCAGTTGTGCTTTATTATCTATTAAGCAATTTGTTGGGAAAGACAAAAGACTGAACGTCTCGTGATTTTTTAACGTGAACTTAAATTCTTAGCTCTCTAAATGCTGTACTATAACGAACAGTTCTTGTACAGATGGGGGCAGTTTGGTGCAGTTGGTATTAGTGTGTATTTAAATTAAGTGCTTGAAAGGTAGCGGTGTATGGTTGATGGCATTGTATGTGCAAAGTGTCGGGCAGTAAAAAAAGTATTAAGCGCATACTTAATGCTTTTCTCATACTATAGTTGATTTTGGATTTAAGCAGGCGTGATGGCCTGCTTTTTCTATTCTAAGAAGAGCATAAAAAAAAGGGCTGAGAAAATCTCAACCCTTTAGTATCATAGTTTGATTTTGGAAAAATCTTTCGACTACTTACTTTCTAATGATAAAGCGTTTTGTTGCAGTACCATTTGATGTTTGTACTGCACAAACATAAGTTCCGTTACTTAAGCTTGCAACATTAATCTGTTGGTTGTTACTTCTTTCTTCAAGAACTAATCTTCCATTTATATCATAAATCTCTATCAACTGAATTTGTTCATTTTCCAGCTTAATGTTAAGCGTGTTCACTGCCGGGTTAGGGTAGAGGCTTAATTCAAGCTTATTTGCTTTCTCCGTAGCAACACCAGCTAATGGGAATAAATCTGTTACATTCTCAATATGCGTGGTGTAAATACCCTTACCGTAGGTTCCAACTGCAACAAGGCCATCGGTTGATCGCGTTTTAATATCTTCCACAATAACATTTCCAAAAGCGTCGGTACCCATTTGTGTCCATTCTGTATCTGTTCCATTTAGTTGATAGGTAACAAATGCTCCTATACTGGTACCAACAAAGTAGAGCGTACCGTCGTGTAAAGAAAGAATTTCAACACAACCAAAGCTTGGTCCTGATCCGGCACCACTGCCGCTTTCTTCAAGATTACCTGCACCTTTCTCCCAGTTTACACCACCATCAAACGTGTAGTATAAACTGTACATGTTGTAGTTCGAGAGTGTAACCACAACTGTATCGGCATTTTGTGGATGAACAGCAACCCGACTAATATATCCCGGAGGGAAAGTGGTTAATGAAATTTGCTCCCAGCTTGGGTCACCTGTGTGCGCATCAACAATTTTATACAATCTGCGGTTCGATGTTCCTACCCACACAATGTTGGCTGGATTTTCTGAAACTGCAATACAGGAAATTTTTGTGCTTCCACTATTTATTGAGTCCGTATATGTTTCCCAGCCGGTAAATAGTGTATCATGGCTTCCCGTCATTGGAATTGATGAAAGGCCTGTGTGTCGCCATAATTTGCGCCCACCACCAACATACATTATGTCGCTGTTATTATGATCCAACAATAGTGGATTGATAAACAAATAATCATCCGGATCTACTTGTCCCGGATCGATACGAACAAAATCAAGCACCTCACCATCGTTGTTCAAATCCATTTTGTAAATCTTACCACGATTAATAGATAGGTAGTAGTGTTCTTTGTTTGGGGCAATTCCCATATAAGATCCGTCACCATTCAATGGCATGGTCCATAATTCTGCTGTATCAGCAGATTTTACAAAGTAGTTGGCGTTGTCTTGAAATCCGCCAATCAACATATCATCTGTTCCTGTACGATCAAATCCCACGGTATAAGCTTGAGTTGTGTTGTAACCATTATTCAGGCTTTCCCAATCAACAATTGGTGCGTTAGCATGATTTGAGCGGAATAATCCACCATCATTAGCAGAGATAATTACGTTAGAATCGGAAGGTGAAAATAATAAGGCATGCTGATCGGGGTGATGATTTTCATACGATCCCCATGATCCGCTTGGCAGACTTGAACCGACCCAATAGCCTCCAATTTGAGTCGTATTGTTCATACTTGTAAATCCGTCGGTTGAACGGTAGAGGTTTGTAGCACCAATGATAATAACATTCGGATTGTGTGGCGAAACAGCAATCATCATGTTGTAGTTAGACTGCGAGTAGAAGTTATCGAATGGTGTTCCTGCATTCGGTATGCTTGATGATCTATTTTCCCAAATGCCGTCGGTTCCAGATCCATCACCGTTAACATAGGTGTATTTCCATAAACTGTTATAATCTTCATAACCAAAGAAGGCTTGCGTGTGCTGACCCGCCCCCGGTGTGCTTCCTAAAAAGTAAACTTCGTTTTCATTACTTGGGTTAATCCCAATTACAATACGGTCGTATACGATTGGAAAATTTGATGGGATAATTTTTGTCCAGCTAATTCCATCCGGTGAACGCCAAATACCACCATGTCCGCCATCAGAATCGGCAGTGGCATAAACTACGCCGCTTGTGGTAATAGCCATGTCGGAGTAATAGATGGTATTACCAACAGTTCCTAATTTTTTTACCCAGCTGTCGCCGCCATCTTCTGAGCGATAAAGACCACCATAAGTTGAGGCATACACAATATCTAATGTGTCATTGGTAATATCGATTGCTAAACGCGATACAAAGTTCCAGTCGGAGTCGAAGCTCTGAGGATTGTTGAATACCGTTGAGGCAACCGGCTCCCATGTTAAACCATTGTCGATTGATTTATATACTCCATCGCCACGATAAAACTGAGAGCTAATATATCCACCACGAATCTCGCCCGTTCCGTAATACCAAATGTTAGTTTTTCCTACACGTGTGTCCTGTACAATACATGAAACCGGAGGGAAATGCATGGGAGAAGTTACGCGTGTCCAGCTGGCACCGGCATCTTCAGTTAACCAGATACCTCCGGTAGTTGCGCCGGCAATCATGCGGTCTTCGTTATTTACATCAATAGCAAGTGCTCGGGTACGACCACCAACATTATATGGTCCGCGTGCTAACCAATCTAAGCTGCGTTGACCTTTGTCTGTTGGTAATGTTTTGGCAAACTGCATTTCAGCATGCTTAATGTTTGCAGGAATTTCGCCTGTTACAGGATCTTGATAGCGCTCTAACAGCCATTGATTCCTTGCTTCAGGGTTGTCTCCGTTTTCTCCAGCGTTAATGGTACCAAGCGGCTGCCTGGTATCTGTGTTGGAAAAAATCACAAAGTAAGCGGTGATTGACATTACAATTGCAAGAACACTTACAATAAGTAGGTTTAGTTTCTTCATAATAGATTACAATAATATTCGAAGTAAAATTACAGATTTATATTTAATT
>JBFHES010000220.1:0-7542 GCA_041584015.1 Bacteroidales bacterium | reverse complement strand
TGCGGTATGGCTAAGCTCCTCGTCCAATTCAAACTTTCCTTTAGTGCTTAAGCCAAGTACAAAATAGGCAGATGGATATTTATCAAGAAAGGTGTTGAGTTTTTTTATTTGCACATTGTTGCTTAGCTCATGTTCCCAAATTGGTTCTGTCAGGAAGGTTTCAGGCCCGATAAAAAAGTCAACATTATTATCGCCCAGTGAATCGGCAAGCTGGAGCAGATCATCCATTTGTTGGTGTGTAAGCGATGCGTCGTACTTTTGAGAGTAAGGATCAACGTTGGGCTGCAAGACCACTATATCATAAGCATCATCCTTTTCCTCATAATGATGATACATGTTGATAGATATAATAATCGGTGTTGCAATCCAGATGACAAGGAATATTAACTCTCCCAGATAAGCATGAAAGGTTCGGAATTTAAGCTGTTTCTTAATCATGATCATGATGAGCACATTGCTTAAAATAACCCAAAGTGATCCGCCCAGTATGCCAGTAAATTCGTACCATTGAATTAATCGAATGTTTTTGCCAAAACCATTACCAAGATTTAGTAAAGACCAGTTCATCTCCCAATTGGTATGGAAATATTCAAAAGCAATCCAGAAAAATACAAGGGCAAAATAACCTGCCCGTTCGCCAATTTTTCGTTTTGCAAAATGGAAGAGCCAAATAACAGACGACATCCAGATGGTGTTCAGTCCAATGGCTGAGATGGCCGATGCTGGTGACGCTTTCCAAAGCCACCAGGTTGCAATGGTGTTCCAGATGGCGAACGTTAGTATGGAATACAAAAATACCTGTACACTTTTGAAACGGTCCTGATTGCGGAAAAAATAATTTTCGATAACAAGCAATGGGACAAATGCGATTATTAGTATCAGACCATTCATCCAGTCGGTCCAGGCTAAGCTTAATAGAATTCCACTTGTTATGGCGTAAGCAAATCGATTAATTCTGCTCATTTTTTGTTTTTGATTTAGCTTCTTTGTTTACCAGATACACTCCTAATAACACGATAAATATACAGCAATATTGAATTAGCGTGATGGTCTCTCCATCTGCAACTCCCCACATTATAGCAAATATAGGAATTATGTAGGTTACCGATGTGGCAAAAATTGTAGTGGTGTATTTTATCAAGACATTAAAAATGATAACCGCGGCAAATGAACTGAACACAGCCAGTATCACTATATAACCCAAGTTTTGAATGTATTTTGGGGTTTCTGCAGCTGCTGAGAAATCTGAGAAAAGAAGATAGATTCCTGCAACAGGTCCGATCATTAAAAATGAGAGTGCGGAGATTGAGAAACCATCCATGCTTACCAATTTATTTTTTATCACATTGGCACTAATGCTGTAGCAAAGGGTAGCCGCAATAATGTATAAGGTAAACCATCTGTTGCCATTCTCAAAATGGGAGTCGCCAAGTACTACAAGTCCAACGGTACCTCCCAAACCAATGAGTATACCTAAGATGTTTAGGATACTGGATTTTGATTTAAAGAAAATAGCTCCAACAATTAAAGTGAAGAGAGGTACCAAGGAGTTGAGGATTCCTGCCAGTGAGCTGCTTACCTCTGTTTGCCCAAGTGTGAAAAATATGGCTGGAATGAAATTTCCGATAAACCCAACAATCAAAATATAAATGATGTTTTCTTTGCTCAGCTTTTTAAAAACCCGGTAGATGAACGGGATGAAAAAAATGAAGGCAATAAATATTCGTAAAGCCGCTACCTGATAGGAGTTAAACGAATCTAATCCACGATCCATTAGCTTAAAGGAAGAACCCCAAATAAAAGCAAGCAGAATTAGAGAAATCCATTGCCATGATTTTTTCTCAAGGATTGAGATACTGGATTTGCTAAAAACGGATTGACCGTTTAATTTATTTTTCTTCCACCAAACAGGAAACATATGCCTTTTTATTAGCTGTCAAATATAGGCAAATAGACCGACCATAAAATTTGGTCGCAGCATTTTGCCGCTAAACCGTCTTGTGTTTAATTTATAGATTTCAATAAACAGGCTCCGTGATACTTGTGTGTTGGTTTCTTACTATGAATGTGTTTCCAGAATTAGAGTAGTTGCTTGGTGTAGAGAAATATTTAAATAGAAGGCAGCGTATCTTGCTAATTCCGATGAATCATTTTTATTTTTGTTAAAAATAATTACCATGAAAGAACTTGAAATATATATTGCTGGTAGCTTTTCTAAAACGTCGAATGAATTACTGGTCCAAAATCCATATGATGGAAAAACGGTGGCACGTACTTGGTTGGCCGGAAAGGACGAACTTGAAGTTGCCATTGAGCAAGCGAAGAAAGCAGAACCCGTTATGAAGGAGTTACCAGCTTTTAAGCGTTATGAAATCTTAATGTCGATAAGTAATCAGATTCGTGAGCAGAAAGCAGAGCTGGGGTTGATGCTTGCACGTGAAGCAGGTAAACCGCTTAAATATGCTTTAGGTGAAATCGATCGGGCAGCTCAAACTTTTGTGGTGGCTGCTGAAGAATCAAAACGTTTACCGGGCGAATTATTGTCGATAGATTGGACCGCGGCAGGAGAAGGCAAGGAAGGCTTTATAAAATATTTTCCGGTGGGACTGATTGCAGGAATCGCGCCGTTTAACTTTCCACTAAATCTAGCGGTACATAAAATTGCTCCGGCCATTGCATCCGGAAATCCTATAATTTTAAAGCCTGCTCGTTCAACACCTCTATCGGTTTTGGCACTTGCTAAGATTATTGACAATACAGATTTACCCAAAGGAGCCTTGTCTGTTTTACCAATGGATCGTGAGGCGGGTAATCAGTTGGTAACCGATCCACGATTTAAAATGCTCTCTTTTACCGGGTCGCCGCAGGTAGGCTGGCAAATGAAACGAGATGCGGGCATGAAGCGCGTAACGCTTGAACTGGGTGGTAACGCCGGTGTTGTTGTGAGCGAAACTGCTGATATCGAAAAAGCTGTAAGTAAATGTCTGGCCGGAAGCTTTGCCTATTCAGGTCAGGTTTGTATTCATGTTCAACGCATTTATGTGCATAGCTCCGTTTTTGATGGTTTTATTAAGAACCTAAGTGCAGCAGCAGCTATGCTTAAGGAAGGTCATCCGGATGATGCAGAAACTGATGTTTCTTCAATGATAGATGAAGGAAATGCTATGAGGGTTGAGGCATGGGTTAATGAAGCTGTGGAAGGCGGTGCAAAGGTAATGTGCGGTGGCAAGCGCAAGGGCACCTATTATACACCTACCATTCTCACCAACACCAATAGCGAAATGAAAGTTTGTGGCCTGGAGGTTTTTGGCCCAGTAGTTAGTGTTGAAAAATACACCGATTTTAAGGACGCAATTACGCAGGTTAATAATTCCGATTTTGGATTGCAGGCTGGCGTATTTACCAACAAAATTGATGAAATGAACTATGCCTTTAATGAGCTCGAAGTTGGTGGAGTTATGCTGAACGATGTGCCAACATTCAGGGTAGATCATATGCCTTACGGTGGAGTTAAGAATTCAGGCTTTGGAAGAGAAGGTGTTAAATACGCCATCCATGAAATGCTTGAGCCAAAACTGATGGTAAAAGATAAATATTAGTTGGCTGCTTTGTGGTGAGTTGAATGAGATTACTTTCAGTTTACCTGACCTGGCTTATTGTTGCTAGTCTATCTAGAAAGATTAAGTAGATGATTCTTATTTTACAGAGGGAAACAAATAATCAGAGACTCTAAAGAATGTTATGAAAGATGAACTCTTTTTACTAGTACTTTCTACATTGTAATTATAAATACCGTATTTATTTGGATGAGAATGGTTCTTAGGAAAAGAGGGCAGGAATATTCATTTTCGGATTTTGGCTGGAGCGTTTCATTTACATGTCTAAATCAGATGTCAACTGATAGTGTTCTCAGGTCAAAATTGTATGAGTTTTTATTTATAGCTGAAATCACGCAGCTTATATATCTTTATTTACAATCTTTAAAATCAGGAATGTCTTTTAAGAAAACGTACTTTTTGTTTTCAGGATCAACCACACAGCAGTAATGCACTAATCCGTTGGTAACTACTAAATATCTGGCACCAACCTTATAATTGTACACAGCTATTTGATCGAAGGTGCTTTGGTCAATTTTTACACTCGTTGCTTTGCATTCAACCAATAACAAGGCTTCTGCATTTCGGTTATAGGCAATCAGGTCGCTGCGGTTCGATTTAGAACTTATTTTTACAGCGCGTTCGGTAGAGATGAGTGACTCAGGATAGTTTTTATCTTTAATTAAATAATGTGCAAAGTTCTGTCTTACCCATTCTTCGGGAGTTAACACAATATATTTCTTTCTAAAGACATCAAAAACCCAATGCCTTTCGTCTTCATGTTTTATTTTAAGAGGAAACCTTGGTAAATTTAAGGGTTCCAAATTTATTGAATCCATCTTGTAAAAGTATCTTATCTTCGGAAACTAAAACTAAAACATTGAATAAATTATTAATAGGCATCACGGCGTTTCTTTTTCTGTTACCCTTTTATTTGGGAGCACAGAATGATTTTATGACACCGAGTTTTAAACAAAAGTCGGCCAGTACAGGTAGTTTGTTTGTTAATGCCGGATTCAATTATACAAAGCTTAATCTTGATACTGTAAATACCGATGCGCTGGGTTTACCATGTATTGGTATGAGCATTAGACGCGAGATTAGTCCACCTTTGTTTTTCGAACTCGGTGGTCAGTTTGCACGCCGTGGTTCCGATATTGGTTACCTCGAGTATGAGTACCGCAACGATTATTTTGACTTTCAAGGTATCGCACAGCTAAAGCTAGGAGAGGGCTTTTACTTCAATCTCGGCTATCAGCACTCGCTTATGCTTAATTCTTTTGTGCGGGTTTATACTGATAAATTTCAATTGGAATACGAGCAGTTCGAAACACAGGGTTTTACACATCAGAATATGGTTTTATTGGGTACCGATATTCAGTTAACCAAATCAATTGAATTCAGGTTGTTATACACCTATCCATTTGCCGATAATCAATTTAGTAATTTGCAATTTAGTGTTAAGGTCGATCTTAATAACCTGAAAGTGGGTAAAGCCAAGCGTAAGTTTACTTCTCTCGATGAGGCACTAACGGATCCCTTGCTTGTTGAAACGTTGGTGCTCCAGCGTAAGGGTTTAAAAGAATTTCCAATGGAGATTTTACAGTGTGTCAATCTGGAGAAGTTAGTGCTCGATGGAAATGAGCTACAAGCCTTGCCACCGGAAATTGCCCATTTACAGCATTTAAAATATGTGTCGGTTCAATACAACCAGCTGCGAACCTTACCAGTTGAACTTAGTTATTTAAATAATCTGGAAGAACTGGACCTGAGCTATAATGAGCTTCGGGAACTGCCTGCTGAAATAGGTAACCTAAGTAATCTGAGGTTTTTGTATATTGGAAAAAATAGTCTTAGCGAGCTTACGCAAGGAATTGGTAATTTAGCAAGTCTAATTGAATTGGATGTTGCGCACAGCGGTGTCATGCTTGAAATTCCTTCATCGGTTTTTAAGCTCCGACGATTAGAGAAGTTGTACATTGACAGAACAACCATGTTACCTTATAATTATCAGGTTGCAGGGCGCTTGCAGATTTTATATAAGTAGAACGTATGAAAACAAAAGAAGAGATAGTTAAAGATTGGTTACCACGGTATACCGGCAGAAAGTTAGAAGATTTTGGTGAGTTTATTTTGCTCACAAATTTTCGATATTATATTGAATTGTTTGCTGAGCACTATGATGTACCTATTGTTGGTGAACAGCAAAATATGGCCAATGCATCAAAGAACGGTGTTACCATTATCGACTTTGGAATGGGAAGCCCCAATGCGGCAACAATCATGGACTTATTAACTGCCATTAGTCCGAAGGCTGTATTGTTTCTTGGCAAGTGTGGTGGCTTAAAGAAAAAAAATAAGCTCGGCGATTTTATTTTGCCCATTGCCGCCATTCGGAACGATGGTACCTCTAATGATTACTTACCACCGGAAATCCCAGCCCTGCCTGCATTTAGTTTGCAAAGGGTGGTGTCCAGTACTATTAAAAATCATGAACGAGATTATTGGACCGGAACCGTGCTTACCACCAACAAGCGTGTTTGGGAGTACGATGAGCGTTTTAAAAAATATCTGGGAAAAACACGGGCCATGGCCATTGATATGGAAACGGCAACTATTTTTACGGTAGGCTTTCATAATGAGATTCCAACAGGTGCCCTTTTGCTGGTTTCAGATCAACCGATGATTTCAACGGGAATTAAAACCACGCGAAGCGATAAATCAGTTGATGATAAGTATGTGCTTGATCATTTGCAGATTGGAATGGAATCGCTGCTAATGTTGAAAAGGGGAGGTAGCTCCGTTAAGCATTTGAGGTTTGATGTATAGTAAATGATAACTACTTTTGTGTAAAATATTCAATTCGCTTAAATGACACTTGAACAAATAATCAGGGATATTGATAATAAGATTTATCAGCCTATCTACTTATTAATGGGTGAGGAAACCTATTATATCGATCGAATATCTGATTATATTATGCAAAAGGTTTTAACAGAATCTGAAAAGGCATTTAACGAACACATCCTTTATGGAAAGGAAGTTAGCGCCGCGCAAATTGATAATATTGCTCGCCGATTTCCGATGATGGCAAATCACCAGGTTGTTGTGGTTAAGGAAGCTCAGAATATCAAGAAAATTGAGGAGCTGTTGTACTATGCACAAGGCCCATCAAAATCTACAATCCTGGTGATCAACTATAAGTTTAAGAAGCTGGCTAAAAATACCAAGCTTTACAAAGCAATTGCCAAAACGGGTGTCATATTCGAATCTAAAAAGCTATACGAAAATCAAGTACCCGATTGGATTTCGAATTACATCAGAAAAAAGAAATGTAGAATTTCGCCAGACTCAGCAGTACTCATTACTGAAAACCTGGGAAACGATCTCTCGAAAATTGCCAATGAACTGGATAAACTAGTATTGTCGCTTCCTGCAGGGCAGACTGATATATCGGCTGAGTTTATTGAACGGAATATTGGTATTAGTAAAGACTTTAATAATTTTGAATTGCAGAAGGCGCTTGGTCAGCGCGATGTGTTAAAGGCCAACAGGATTGTAAAGTATTTTGCAAATAACCCCAAAGACAATCCGGTTAATCTTACCATTATTTCATTGTTCAGTTATTTTCAGAAGGTACTGAGTGTGTATTTTGTGACAGACAAATCTCCTCGTAATCTTGCTTCCGTACTGCGCGTGAATCCTTACTTTATTGGTGATTATCAATCGGCAGCACGTAACTACAAAGCAGGTAAACTTGTAGAGATAATTTCCATTCTGCGAGCCTATGATTTAAAATCGAAAGGTGTTGATGCAGCTTCAGTTCCTCCGGGCGAGTTGCTCAGAGAAATGATCTTTAAGATTCTACATTAACGGTATCCAGCTTACATAGTATTTCTGCAGCCTTTAGCAACGTTTCATCTTCTTTTGCAAAGCAAAAGCGAAT
>JBFHES010000219.1:0-7596 GCA_041584015.1 Bacteroidales bacterium | reverse complement strand
GAGCCATTCCCGGTGTATTTTAAAAATGATATACCTTTTGTACTTGACGAAAAAGACTTACCGCTTGAGCTGCCGGCCGTAGATAAATACTTGCCAACTGAAGACGGACAACCACCTTTGGGAAGGGCAGGAGATTGGCACACTGCAGATGGACATCCATATGAACTAAGCACTATGCCTGGTTTTGCCGGATCATCTGCTTATATGTACCGTTACATGGATCCGAAAAATACAGAAGGACTTGTTTCTAAGGAAGCCAATACCTACTGGAAAAATGTTGATTTGTATTTAGGAGGATCAGAACATGCAACCGGTCACTTAATTTATGCTCGTTTCTGGAACAAGTTTCTTTACGATCTAGGTACGCTTTGCGAAGATGAGCCATTTAAGAAATTGATTAATCAGGGGATGATTCAAGGACGCTCAAGCCTGGTTTACAGAATCCAGAATTCAAATAAGTTTGTAACAGCTGAAAAGCAGACGGAGTTTGATGTTACGCCGCTGCATGTTGATGTGAACATAGTTGAAAACGATACCTTGGACATTGAAGCTTTTAAGCAGTGGCGACCAGAATTTGCAAGTGCTGAGTTTGTGTTGAATGAGGATGGTCATTACAAGTGTGGTTACGCTGTAGAGAAAATGTCGAAGCGTTATTACAATGTGGTAAATCCAGACGATATAGCTAATAGATATGGCGCAGATACTTTACGTATGTACGAAATGTTTCTGGGGCCATTGGAGCAATCAAAGCCATGGGATACCAACGGAATAGATGGTGTTCATAAATTCCTTCGCAAAATGTGGCGCCTGTTCTTTAATCAGGACGGCGAAATGATTGTGAACGAAGAGCAAGCAAGCAAGGATGAGCTAAAAGCACTGCATAAGGCTATTAAGAAAGTAACCGATGATATTGAGCGTTTTTCATTCAATACATCAGTTAGCGCGTTTATGATTTGCGTTAATGAGCTGAACGATTTGAAATGTCATAAGCGAGCAATTCTAGAAGAGTTGGTGGTTTTATTGGCACCATTTGCACCTCATATTTGTGAAGAACTTTGGAGCAAGTTAGGCAATACAACAAGCATCACGAAAGTGGCATTCCCTGTTTTTGAAGAGAAGCACTTAGTTGAGAATACCTTTGCTTATCCAGTTTCGTTTAATGGAAAAATGCGCTTTAAGTTAGAGCTACCTGTTGACATGCCTAAGGACGAAGTGGAAAAGCAAGTATTGGAAAATGAGCTGTCGGCACGTTGGTTGGATGGAAAAGCTCCAAAGAAAATAATTGTTGTGCCAAAGCGTATTATTAACGTTGTGATTTAAAGTGCGGCTTGTTATAGCTAGTACGATATGACATTTTAAAAACATATATTTGTACTAAGCAATTGAAGATGTTTAAAAAAGAGAAAAAAGAAAATAAGATGGCAAAAGTTCAGGAAGCAGATCCGAATGCAATCAACCATATAGTTGAAGGAACAATCATTACAGGTGATATCCAAGCAGAAAAAAGCATACGCGTTGTTGGTACCCTAAACGGTAACCTGACTACAAAAGGACGCGCGGTTATTGGTCGACCTGGAAAAGTTACCGGCACAATTATTTGCAATAACGGTGAAGTTGAAGGCGAAGTAAATGGTAAAATTGTGGTATCCGATCTTTTATCATTAAAAGCAACGGCAGTTGTTACTGGTGAGGTTATCACCAGTAAATTAGCCATTGAACCGGGTGCCATTTTAAATGCTACTTGCGATATGAGTGGTAAAAATGCACAGCATGGAGGATCAGGAGGACAAAAGGAAAAAGTTAAGTAGTTACGCCAAGTATTCCAATCTTGCTTTTCAAATGATCGCAATTATTTTAATTGGCGTGTTTGGAGGCATGAAGCTGGATGAATGGTTGAAGCTCTCATTTCCAATATTTACGGTAGTGCTTTCAGTTGCTGCCGTTTTGTTGTCTATGTATTATGCGGTTAAGGATTTTATAAAATAAATATCATGCCTAAAAAATTTACACGGTTTTTCCTCGGATTAGTAATTATTACAGCGGTAATAGTTGCGCTTGCATATTGGTTATTTACCGGAGCACTAGCTCAGTATTATATTCCGGTGTATCCGTGGTTGCTGGCATTTTATGTGATGGTGTCGGCTGCGGTTCATTTTTTCCACTTGAAAGCAAAAGATGCTGATTCAAAGAAATACCCACGTTATTCAATAGCCGTTAATGGAGGAAAAATCTTTCTCTACATGCTCTTTATTGTTGTGTACATTTTCCTTGAGAGAGCTACAGCAGTGCCTTTCTTATTTGGCTTTTTCATTCTATACATGATCTATTCGGGCT
The DNA here is from genome assembly GCA_041584015.1 of Bacteroidales bacterium. Classification (GTDB taxonomy): domain Bacteria; phylum Bacteroidota; class Bacteroidia; order Bacteroidales; family M50B96; genus JBFHES01. The sequence continues at coordinate 5,262 of JBFHES010000219.1, read as the reverse complement.
ATGAAACGGTAATGCTCTATAAGAGTAAGTAGCACAGTCTTCTTTAGTTAAACAGGCAGCTAAATCAACAAAAGATAAGCAATACTATGTTAGTCGATATTTTCAAACACACCCTCATCATTACAGCTTTTGTGCTTACCATGATGCTTATAATTGAGTTCATCAATATTAAGTCTAAAGGATTGTGGAGTAAAAAGCTGGCCAAGTCTAAATGGTCGCAGTTATTGGTGGCGGCTTTGCTCGGAATTGTTCCTGGTTGTATGGGCACATATACGGTAGTTTCGCTTTATACACATAATGTGCTTGGCTTAGGGGCGTTGGTAACTGCCATGATTGCCACTTCGGGCGATGAGGCTTTTGTTATGATTTCGATGATACCGCAGGCAACGCTTAAATTAACCATCTCCTTGTTTGTGATTGCCATTGCTGCAGGTTTTATTGTTAATCTGTTTGTGCGTAAGGATCGTAAAATTATTGCAAAAGAAAACCATTTTCCCATACACGAAGAAGAGGAATGCCATGTACATGAGAAGGGTTTTGTTGAAAGGCTTAAGCACATAACCTTCCAAAGAGCAATTCTTCTATTTGGTGTGATATTAATTCTTTTCGGATTATTCATTGGAGATTTTTCGCATTCACATGGTGAGCAGCCAAAACAAAAAAGTGAACTGAATTTACCGCATGAACTTTCCATTGACGAGCATGTGCACGATCATGATCATAGTCACGATCATCATAGTCACGATCATCATGGCCACGATCATGCCACAGAAGGTGCTGATGAGTTAGCGGCAGATGATTCGCATGGGCACGAGCACGGCAAATGGGACTGGATGACTCTTACATTGCTGTTCACACTTACCGTAACTTTTGTTATTGTTGTTATTGTTCCTGATCATTTTCTTGAACATCATTTGTGGGATCACATAATTAAGAAACACTTTCTAAAGATATTTTTATGGACGTTCGGAGCCATGCTATTTATTCATTTTATTATCGACTATATGGATATTGGCGAATGGCTTTCTGAAAACCAATTTATCATATTGCTTGTGGCCTTATTAATCGGAATTATTCCTGAGTCGGGTCCACACTTGGTGTTTGTAACTTTGTTTTTCAACGGAACCATACCATTTAGTATTCTCATGGCTAACTCTATTGTTCAGGATGGACATGGTGCTTTACCGTTGTTGGCGGAATCAAAGCGAGGCTTTTTACTGGTAAAGGTTATTAACATAATGGTTGGTCTGGTGGTAGGTTTGCTGGGTATCTGGTTTGGGTTCTAATGCAGCGCTATGCGTTCATCATAATCTTCAATGAAACTCATCAAGAATTAATATTCACTTTGAATACTTTCCTTATTTTTGGCAAAAATTTTAAATCATGATACAACGAATTCAATCAGTATACTTATTCCTGGCTTTTCTTTTGGTTGCCAGTTTGTTCTTTTATCCCCTGGCTACTTTCCTAACAGCAACCGGAGATTCCATTATTTTAGATGTTATCGCATTAAAGAGTTTCGAAAATGGAGTTAATGTAGAGATGAGCGCTTATCCCCTTGCTGTATTGTCGGGTATTCTTGTGCTATTAATCATTGGCATTATTTTTCTTTATAAAAAGCGCATGTTGCAAGCACGCTTGTCGGTTATTGTTATGATTCTTTTAGCTGGTTTGGGTGGAATGATTTATTTGTATGCTTCAATGTCTGCTGAAAAGCTGAGCTTGCCTGTTACTTATACCATGGTTGATGTATTCCCGATTGTGGCAATTGTTTTGGTATTTATGGCACGTCGTCGAATTATTATGGATGAAGCATTAGTTAAGTCTTACGACAGAATCAGGTAAAAAATCACACCATGAAGAACATTCCAAAAATTACCGCAACGCTCCTAATTTCATTGCTTTTTGCAGCATGTACAAATACTAAAATTGCCAAAGATCAAGGACAGGGTGCAGGTGATTTTCGTGTAATGTTTTATAATGTTGAGAATTTATTCGATACGGTTGACGATCCGGAGAAGAAAGACGAAGAGTTTACACCAGAGGGTAACAAGCATTGGAATGAAGATCATTATAAAAAGAAGTTGAGTAATATTTCTCAGGTGATTACTGCTGTTGGTGGTTGGGATGCTCCAGCTATTGTTGGTTTATGCGAGGTTGAAAATTTAAAAGTTCTTGAGGATTTAACCAACTACACAGGCTTATCTAAACTAAAATACAGCATCGTACATAAGGAGTCACCGGACAATAGAGGAATTGACGTGGCACTTTTGTATCGTAAAGATGTGGTTGAACCAATTTCATACAAAGCTATTCCGGTTAAATTGGGCGATGCAGGTACGCGTCCCACAAGAGATATCTTGTATTTTAAGGGTGTATTTAAACGAGCCGATACTATTCACTTTTTTGTGAATCACTGGCCATCGCGTTATGGTGGTCATTTAGAATCTGCACCTAAGCGAATGAAAGCAGCGCTTGCTTTGCATCATGTGGTAGATTCCATACTTAGCTTAAATGCAAATGCCAACATTATAATTACTGGAGATTTTAACGACGATCCTGAAGATGAGAGTCTGGTAACCGGCTTAGGTGCTGTTGATCCGGCAGCAGCTAAAGAATCGCGTTTATACAATTTAAGCGCACAATACAAGAAACCCGGTGTACGTGGTTCCTTAAAGTATAAGGGTAACTGGAATGTATTCGATCAGTTTGTGGTTTCGTCGGGCTTGCTTAATGGCAAAGGAAAACTTAAGACAGCCGTATCTGCCAGTCATATATTTTATGGTTTACCTGAAAATGAGTTTTTACTGGAGGTTGATGATCGGTATCAAGGTTTGCAACCTAACAGAACCTACTGGGGGCGAACTTATCACGATGGCTTTAGCGACCACCTGCCAGTATATTTAGATTTATTCAAAAATTAGGCGATCAACAGAATTAAGAAGAGCTAAGCTTTGGTTGCACCTAAAGCATGTTCATACTCATGTCGACTGCTGCTACCGTGCTGGTAATGGTTTCCACCTCAATTAGGTATTGATCCAGGGTATTTTCATCAGCCGTGTTTACCGATCCAAAATATTTATGCTCAAGCACCTTCATCCCACAAAAATCAAAAATACCAGTATCGGTTGTCATGTTTAAGGATTGAATCATTCCGTTGTTTTGATATTCTTCAAGAGTTTGACCTAGGGTATTATAGATAACCACTTTTTTCCCCTTTAAAAGAGGGATTATTTTGTCACCTGCAACAGCATAGGCAAAGCCATGCAGCAGGATTCGGTCTATGTATCCTTTGAGAATAGCTGGCATGCTTGTCCACCAAATCGGGTAAATGAAGGTAATGGTATCTGCCCATCTTATCCAATCCTGTTCAATACGAATATCAGCAGGAACTTCTCCAGCCTGGATGCTGTCAAAATCTTCTGCAGAGAGCACAGGTTGAAAGTTCATCTTGTACAGGTTTCTTACTTTACTTTCGTGTCCTAGCTTATTGCCCGTATCAATTATCTTCTCTAAAATGCTATTGTTAAAGCTTCTATTATTCGGATGTGCGTATATGATCAGATTATTCATGTATTCTAAACTGTTTGCTGTTTCAAACTAGAAAAAAACTAAAATGTTCATTTGCACGATCTATAATTACATGAAATGTACTTTTATATTGATAAATGAGTTTTTGAAACTATAATCCTTGTGGGTAAATGCATTTATGTCACCTGCAGATCAGCTTTGAGAATTGTTTAAATTATTTTGATGAGTTGATACGCTTGTATACTGAATAATTGTAACTTAAAAACTCAAAATTTACCAGAAATGTATAAGCCAAAATCAATTTACACCGAGTTTGCACTTGAAGTTATAATAGCAACCGTGACTGGTAAAAAGTTAAAACCTATTTGCTCCAATGAACTCCGACAGGAGCTGCTTTGCCGAAACGCCTGCTTTGTGTCCATTCACGACAAAAGCGGCGCCTTAAGAGGTTGCATTGGCACCATAGAACCAACTAAAGATTATTTGTATCAGGAGATAGAGCGCAATGCCATTTCGGCTTGCACACGTGATTCGCGTTTTACTGCAATTGTACCATCGGAGCTTCCCGATTTAGAAATTAGCGTTGATGTGCTAAGCACACCTGAACAAGTTAGATCTGTGAATTTACTGAATCCTCAAACTTATGGATTGATCCTTTCTGATGGTGTACGCAGAGGTGTGCTCTTACCAGGATTGGAAGGGATAGATAGTGTTGAACAGCAAGTTGCAATTGTTAAGCGCAAGGCCGGATTGGATGAGCTTGACCTTGAGCAGTTGCAGATGTTCCGGTTCACTTCTGCCAGATTTTATTAACTTTACTTTATGGAGGCGGCTCATTATCAAATATTAAGTGACAAGGAAGTTCAATGTCTGCTGTGTCCGCATAAATGCAAAATTACCAATGGATCCGTTGGTATTTGCAAAGTGAGAAGAAATATTGATGGGAAATTGCATGCAAGCACGTACAAACGGATAAGCTCGCTGGGTATCGATCCTATTGAAAAAAAGCCGCTTTATCATTTTCATCCCGGAAGTCGCATTCTCTCCATCGGAAGTATTGGTTGCAATATGAGTTGTGGTTTTTGTCAAAATGCTCAAATTTCACAGTGCGATCCTGAACAGCTTAAGTACCTAAAGGATTTTAGTATCGAAGAACTTATTTCGCAGGCCAAATCATTTAAGGAAAATATCGGAATTGCCTTTACCTATAACGAACCTATAATTAATTTTGAGTTTGTACTTCATCTGGCAAAAGCGGCAAAGTCTCATCATTTAAAAACAGCTTTAATAAGTAATGGCTATGTGAATAGTCAACCATTAACGGATTTATTAACCTGCGTTGATGCCTTTAATATTGACCTAAAAGCTTTTGATAATCGGTTTTACCGCAATTACACCGGATCCTTATTGCAGCCAGTGAAAGCAGCAATTAAACAGATAGCGAAAAGTTCTGCTCATTTGGAGATTACAAATCTGGTGATTCCTGGCTTGAACGACAATAAAGATACGTTTGAAAGAATGGTTAAGTGGATTAGGGATGAAGCAGGAAACGACGTGCCATTGCATATCTCTCGTTATTTTCCAAAATACAAACTGAATGTAAGACCAACATCTGAAAAAACACTTTACACCTTATTCGAGCTCGCTCAGAAATACCTTACTTATGTTTATCTGGGTAACTTAAGCTCTGATGTTGGCCAAAACACCTACTGCCCAATGTGTGGAAACCTT
>JBFHES010000218.1:0-7631 GCA_041584015.1 Bacteroidales bacterium | reverse complement strand
TTGAATTCATCGTTGTATTTTTAAATAATCGTCTACAAATTTAAACAAGATTTTGGTTTTGTTAGTATCGACACTACGCTATAAATTGTCTTGTAGGTAATCTCAGCTAATTGTATGATTTCAAAAATTACACTTGCAAAGATTAAACCCGCTTATCAAATACCAACACAATAGTAATAATTGTCCAGTTTTTGACAACAATTTAAACATATGCCAGGTTCTACTTTCAGGTTAATGCGAAGAGAATTATCTTCAAGCCCTGAAAAGATCAACACATTGAAAAATAAATACGCACGTAGGTTATATCTTTCCGGAAGCATTATTTTACTGCTTTTCCTTGGTTTCATCATATCAGATCTACTTTATCCGGTAGACTATAGCAAACCCTATTCGTGCAGCATTTACGACAAGAACAACAAGTTGGTTCATGCCTTTTTAAGTGTTGACGACAAATGGCGCCTGTTTTGTGAACTGGACGAAATCTCGATAAAACTTAAAAGAGCCATCATTCAAAAGGAGGACAAGTATTTTTATTACCATCCGGGGATTAACGGTGTAGCCATTGCACGTGCACTCTACAATAATATTATAAATGCTAAACGCACATCCGGTGCATCCACAATAACAATGCAAGTTGCCCGCTTGTTAGAGCCCAAACAGCGAACATACGGCAATAAATTCAAAGAAATGTTCAGAGCCTTGCAACTTGAATGGCATTTATCCAAAGAGGAAATCTTGCAACTTTATTTAAACCTTGTTCCAATGGGAGGAAATATTGAAGGTATAAAAGCTGCATCATTTCTGTACTTCAACAAAGCACCAAATTACTTAAGCCTGGCAGAAATTACAACGCTATCAATAATCCCCAATCGTCCGGTTTCACTAAGGCTGGGAAGAAATAACCTACTTATTGAGCAAGAAAGGAACAAATGGCTCAACAGGTTTAATCAATCAAACACATTTGATGAGCAAGAAATAGAAGATGCCCTAAATGAGCCACTAAGTGCTTTCAGGCAAGAAATGCCCAGACTGGCACCTCATTTATCAAGAAGATTAAAAAAACTATACCCGGCCAAAAACATCATTAAATCATCAATTGATTTAAACATGCAGCTAACACTAGAAAAACTGGTTAAAGCACACAATAATCAGCTTTATTATAAAGGTATCTATAATGCAACCGCTCTGGTGATGGATAATAAAAGCAGACAAGTGCTCGCATATATTGGGTCAGCCGATTTTAACGCCACCATCGACGCCGGCCAGGTTGATGGCATTATTGCTCCGCGCTCACCAGGTAGCACTTTAAAACCATTTTTGTATGCAATGGCCATGGATAAAGGTGTAGCAACCCCAAAGAAGAAGTTACTCGATATCCCTACCTACTTCACAAATTATGAACCTGAGAATTATGATGGTAAGTTTTATGGTGAAGTAAGCCTTGAGTTTGCATTAATCAATTCACTAAACGTTCCGGCAGTGCGCCTGCTTGATGAACTTGGCACTGAAGAGTTTATTGAACTGCTTGCAGCATGTGGTTGCTACCACATAGCCGCAAACACCAATCGTCTAGGATTATCTGTGGTATTGGGCGGTTGCGGAGTAACTCTCGAGGAACTTACCACCGCTTATTGTGCGCTGGCTAACCACGGAGCTTACACCAACGCAAAGTATCTTAGCGCCGACACTTTGTTCAAAACTAAATCGGTTGTATCGCCGGCCGCAGCCTTTGCTACCGCCGAAATTTTAACCAAACTAACCCGACCAGACTTACCATCGCAATGGCGCAACACGATGAGGATGCCAAAGATTGCATGGAAAACCGGAACCTCCTACGGAAGACGTGATGCCTGGAGCATCGGTTTCAATCAACAATATACCATTGGAGTTTGGTGCGGCAATTTCTCCGGCAAAGGGATACCAGAACTTAGTGGCTCATCAATAGCAACTCCCTTGCTGCTTAAAGCTTTTAACTCCTTGAAATCGCAAAACCATTCGGATTGGATGTTACCACCCGATGATTTGGATTATCGCAATGTTTGCTCAAAAAGCGGAATGGTTCCCGGGCACTCTTGCACTGATTTAATAATTGACACTTACATTCCCTCTGTTTCTTCCATCAAAAAATGTAATCATCTAAAACAGATATGGATTAATGCGGACAGCACCATGTCCTACTGTTCGAGGTGCTTACCTGAGAGCGGCTACAAAAAGATTTTAGTTGCGAACGATCCTCCTGAATTGATAAGCTACTATTATAATAACAATATCCCGTTTGCTAAGATCCCTGCTCACAATCCAGCATGTGAAGTTGTTTCTGCCAATAACGCCCCTTTAATTAATGCGCCAATCAATAATATGGAGTACCTGATCTCAAAGTCGGATACCGCGCAACTTAAGCTGGAATGCAAAACCACAGCAGAAATTAATATTGTGTATTGGTCTGTAAACGACAAATTTTACAAAAGCACTCCGGCATCAACGCCCGTTTATATCACTCCACCTCCGGGGACTTTAAAAATTTCTTGTGCCGATGATTTAGGAAGAAATTCAGACATACATATTACGGTAAAATTTATCGACTTTTAAACCAGAAATATGCAATGGCTGAATTGAAAATTTAACTTTGTACCCATTCAAATGTACATTGCTGTTTCAGCGCATACTATAGTTTATGAAAAAAGACAATCTGTATTTACTGCTCCTACTTCTACTATTTGCTTCATGCAATTCAACAAAACAAGGCATTTCTAAAACCACTCACTCGCTTAATTCCGATTGGCAATTTAAATCTTCAAACGATAGTATATGGCGTAATGCAAGCGTTCCTGGATCTAACTATACCGATCTACTTTATCATGGTTTAATACCCGATCCATACGATGGTGCGAATGAACAAAAAGTACAGTGGGTAGCAGAGCTAGATTGGGAATACAAACTAACTTTCGATGTTAATGCTGATCTTCTTGCCAACAATAATATTGTTCTAAACTTTGATGGACTCGACACTTATGCCAAGGTCTACCTAAATGATGAGATTATTGTTAATAGCGATAACATGTTCAGAAAATGGAATGTAAAATGTAAAGAACTATTGAAAGAGGGAAGCAATTCGCTTCACATCAAGTTTGAATCACCTATTTCAAGGAACATTCTTGCAGCACAACAGGACAGCTATCAATTACCAGATAATAGGGTATATACTCGCAAAGCACCATATCAATTTGGTTGGGATTGGGGACCAAAATTAATTACTTCTGGAATTTGGAAACCTGTAACACTGGTAACATGGAATTCACTCGTAATAAAAGATATTTACTTTAAACAAACCGAGCTTAACAAGACGCAAGCCTTATTTGATGTTGTAGGTGAAATAGAATCAGATCTGTTTCAAAAAGTGAACATTGAAGTTTGGGACCGGACGAATAACATTTGCCTAACAAAGACAATGCGAGACCAAAGCGACAGTGAAAGTGGTAGCAGCTTTTCAATTCCTATTGTTATTGATAAGCCTAAGTTATGGTGGCCTAATGGTTTGGGCGAGGCCTATTTATATGATCTGGAAGTTATTGTATCAAATAATGACTTTTCAGAGACCTTTAAGCACAATATTGGTATTCGTGAAATAAAACTCATAACAGCTGCTGATTCAATAGGAAGCAGCTTCTATTTTGAAGTGAATGGAATTCCTGTTTTTGCAAAAGGCGCCAACTACATCCCGCAAGACAACTTCACAACCAGAGTAGACAGTCAACGCTATGAGCGAACCATAAAAGCAGCTGTTGATGCTAACATGAATATGCTGCGCGTATGGGGAGGTGGTATTTATGAGAGCAACTACTTTTATGAGCTTTGCGATAAACATGGCATTATGATTTGGCAAGACTTTATGTATGCCTGTGCGATGTATCCCGGAGATAAAGCATTTATACGCACTGCAGGAATTGAAGCACAACAACAAATAGCAAGATTAAGAAATCATCCCTGCCTCGCTTTGTGGTGTGGTAACAACGAAGTTGACAATGGCTGGAAAGACTGGGGCTGGCAAAAACAACTGGCATATTCTACGGAGGACTCAATTGAGATCTATTCAAACTACAAGCTACTTTTCGAAGAAACACTACCGGATATTGTTCGACTACTTGATCCAAACACCCAATATTGGCCCTCATCACCTTTATGGGGCTGGGGACACGACGAAGCAAATACTGAAGGTGACTCACATTACTGGGGAGTTTGGTGGGGACACGAACCGTTTTCTATGTATGAGAAAAAGGTGGGCAGATTCATGAGCGAATATGGCTTTCAGGCTTTCCCGCACCAAGCAACAATTGATTCATTTGCAGGAAAGGATGATAAATACTTGTTCTCAGAAGTGATGAAAGCTCACCAAAAACATCTAACCGGCTACGAAACTATTCTTAAATATATGGAGCGGGAATATCCTGTGCCTACAAATTTTGATGATTTTTCTTATATGAGCCAAGTGTTACAGGCCGATGGAATTGAACTTGGGATAAAAGCACATCGGAGGGCTATGCCTCACTGCATGGGTACCTTGTACTGGCAACTTAACGATTGCTGGCCAGTAGTATCCTGGTCGAGTATTGACTATTATCATCGATGGAAAGCACTGCATTATAGAGCACAAGATTGTTTCAAAAACTACATGATATCAGCTGTTTTAAGGCAAGATCAAATTGAAGTGTTTCTTGTTTCAGACTCACTTGCAAATACCAAAGGATCGCTCGAGATGTCACTTATAAGTTTTTCAGGTGACATACTTTGGTCTAAAAATCTAAGTATTACACAGAAAGCAAATTCATCTAGTCTACAACACTCAATAAATGTGTCTGAGCTCCCGAGGTTTGACAAACAAAACACGTTTCTAAACATTCAATTCAACACCGAGGAAAAAACGCTTGCAGAAGAAACCATTTACTTTGCCGCAACAAAACATCTTAAGCTTGAGAATCCTGAAATTAAAATAGAACAAACCAATCATAATAAAGGAGTACTTCTCACTATTACCAGCAATACACTGGTTAAAGACTTACAACTTTCGGTAAAAGGAGAGGTTATACATTTCTCGAACAATTGCTTCGATCTTCTTCCTGATTCGCCAATTAAAGTTTTTGCAACAGGTATAGGAGTATCGGAAGGAATAAAAATTGAACTTACGCATATTCACAAAGTCGCGCAGCAAATTGAATAAAAAAAAGCCGCTCCAAAAATGGAAGCGGCTTAATAGTTAACAAAAAGTTAACCTAACCCCATATTTTAATTTAAACCGTAATCTTTAAGAATCGACATAAGTTTTTGTCTTGTAAAAAATATTCTGCTTTTAACTGTACCAATCGGAAGTTCTAACTCGTCGGCAATCTCTTTATATTTAAATCCAGCTACATGCATTTCAAACGGTCTGCGATACTCATCTTCGAGCGATGCAATTGCCTTTGTAATCTCTGTGGTTGAAAAACATGATTCAGGTGACTCAATACCGGAATCTTGGGAAAAGTTAAGAAAATACAGATCTTTAGTAGTATCAAAGGTTGTATTTTGCTTTACTGCACGTCTGTAGTTATTTATGAAAGTATTTTTCATAATAGTGTACGTCCATGCTTTAAGATTAGTTTTTTCAACAAACTGTCCTTTATATTTAAGCGCCTTATAATAGGTTTCCTGAAGTAAGTCTTCAGCTTCATTTGAATTTGAGGTAAGACTGAGAGCAAAACTTTTCAGACTCTCCTGTAAATTCATTAACTCATAATTAAATTGCTGTGCTGTCATAATTTCTTTTGTTTAAATTTACACTTCAAATGTAAAACATTACTTAGCTCAAAGCAAATCTAATTACAACTAAAAGGCTTTTATCCATACTTATTCCAAATAACACAAACTACTATTACCTACTATTTTTCAAAAAGTTAGAATAGAATTTCAACACCCTCTCTAAATTACTATTTAGGTACACGATTGTTTAAATTACAATGAACAAAGTGTTTTGTTTAGCCAACAAAGACATTGATTAAACCCAAACACATTTATAATTAACTGAATATCAGATGTTTTTGTCTTTTTAACCGACAAACAACACTAATTAACTAACTAACAACACTTTAACAAAGCACTGAAATAACTAAACGCAGATTTGAAAGTATTAAACAGAAAAGTTTAATAAAAATTGAACAAAAGTCAGTTATAAAATAAAGATCTATCTATGAAAATACCTTTGCTATATTGTCAAAAGCATACTATTAAATTCATCGATGGAAAGTATCTTTTCAACATTACTATAGGATTCAACCTCAATAGAGCGCGATTGACTTCCAGTGATTAAGATTTTTGCTTCACTTAAATCCGAAGACAGTTTGTTAAGATAGCTGTAGATACTTTCTTCTGAAACTGAAGCAACAAAAGAACATAAGTAATGTGTGGTAGGTCGAATCTTGAACGCTTCAACTATATCGCTGTATGGCACTGATTGGCCAAAATAAAGCACTTTATAACCGGCACGTTTAATTAAATACGAATAGAACAACAACCCGAGCTCATGCATCTCACTTTCTGGCAAAAACAAGGTAAAGCTCGATTGCTTCTCTCCTGCCCCTTCTATTTGCCCATCAATGGCAACAATTAACTTCTGGCGAATAATATTAGATACGAAATGCTCCTGAATTGGATTTATAGAACCTGTTTGCCACAGGTAACCAATCTTCTCGAAAAATGGATAGATAATTTTTATAATTGCTTCTTCGAAACCATAACGAAGAATAATACCTGAGAATATTTTCTCAAATTTTTCTTCGTTTAAATCGATCATTGCCAAAACAAGGTTTTCTATTTGGCTTTCAAAATCGGAGGTACTGGAACAGACTTCAATGACTTTGGCACTTAACTCACTCTCACTAAGCTGCGCAATTTTGGATATTTTAAATCCATTTTTATTCAGGATTGAAATATTCAGAATCTTTTTTAAATCTAAATCAGAATAGAATCTAATGTTGGTTGAGGTTCTACTAGGTTCAATTAGCTCGTAGCGCTTCTCCCAAATTCTAATTGTATGTGCTTTTATCCCGCTTAGTCGTTCTAAGTCTTTAATAGAATATTTTGCCATTTCACCTGCTAAGTCATTTGTAAACTGCCATAATAACAGCCTTGTTTAAGAATTGTTTACCATCAACGAATTAAAACGAAACAAATTTAAATATTTTCACATTACCTTAACTAAACTGTTTCACCTTTCGCCTTGAAAATAAAAAAGCCTGACATGAGCCAGGCTTTCTTATAATTCTTCTCCAAATATTTTAATTCAAACGAATAAGATCTCTGGTAATTTTTGCTGTTTCCGACAAATGCACATCCTTACTTAGATCTTCAAACCATTTCTCATTCTTCTTATCAAGAATTGAATCGCCTTTACTCTCAAGCAACTTTTGATCAACCTGAAGCGACACCACACTGATTCCTGTTTTCACATCAGCAATATCTTTAAACTTTTTACTCTGCTCCTGAATATCTTCTCTGTAGGCTTTATAGCTCTCATAATTCACGGGCATAAGCGATTCATCACGACGTTTCTTAAGCATGAATGCATTCTCCTCTATTGCGCCAAATACTTCATTTTCTTT
>JBFHES010000217.1:0-7699 GCA_041584015.1 Bacteroidales bacterium | reverse complement strand
TTAATGCTACTCGTTTTAATGGGAGCTTGTCAACCCAAAGAGCAACACACCCTTATACTTGGACACCGTGCCAATGGTGCCAAAGATGCACACCCAAACGAGCAATATGCGGAAAACTCCTTAAGTGCCATAAAACAAGGACTTAAACATTTCCATGGAATTGAAATAGACATACAAGCCTCCGCAGACGGAACACTCTGGATTTACCACGATCCTTACCTACCAGGAACAACAAGCTGTATTCCGCAAGCTAACGACTCTGAAATTGAAGCAATCAATGCCACATTACCAGCATACCAACAGCTTCAAAAGCTTAGTAATGTAATGCCCATTTTTACTGCGAATAAAAACAAAACCATCTCCATTGATGTAAAAGTCTATCATCAGCAATCCTGTGTTACAGGTAAACTTATGCCACTTAACTATTACCTGAACATTGCCGATTCGCTTTCGCAGCTCATCTTTAAACACGAGCTTAGTAAGAATATACTTGTGGAGGCTCCGCATTTTAAGCTATTGCAACAAATAGAGAAACAAGTTCCTGATGTTAAAACCTTCTACCTCTCGTTCGGTAAGCTCGATCCGTTTAAAGAGATATTACAGGAAAAACAAGTAGATGGCGTGTCTATTGGTTATGTAAATGGAGCCATCACTAAAAGTAAAATAGATTCACTTCATGCAGCAGGTAAATTTATTCAGGTATGGACGGTTAATGAACTGGCCGTATTCGAAGAACTACTTGAGATGCAGCCAGACTATATTCAAACCGACAATGGAGATTTAATGAAGACCCGAAACTATTAATAAACACCAAGCACCTCAACATCTACATGATGAAGTTGAAAGCTAATTCCTGAATTGTTAACAAACATAATTCGTAGAACATCGCCCTTAGCTACATTAAGTTCTTGCAAACGGATGGATCTTTCGAAGGAATAGGAGTTCCATTCCATCGCCTTATTGGTATCAAACAGCACACTTTTGTTGTATAAATAAGCACCACCCTCTTTCTGTATGCTCAACGACAAATACAAACTGCCATTCGCCGTATCGGCCAGCATCGGCTTAATATCAATAGCAATAGCCAGCTTTAATCTTTTGTAGTTTTCTTCCAGTTCGTGACGGAAAATATTTAAGGGATAAATAATATCGCCCGGAATAATATAAAGAGAGTCGTGCTGTTCCAACTCATGAATTTTAATTCTGGGATTAAACAGAGCGGCCATACTTACTGTATCAAGGCGCTGCTGATAAAGTATTCGTGATTGACGATTCAACTTAGATTCATCAATCATTAAAAGCTTGTTATGTTCGCAAGCATAATTATTCACCGTTTTGTAGGTTTCCAGCTTGGTCTTTAGTTCCAGTCGCTTTTCTTCGTCTTCAACTGGCGCTAGTTCAAATCCGTTGGTATACGAATAAAGCTGGTCGCCATCTATAAAATACTCACCATCGATGTATTGCAAAATACTTCTATCGTTATGCATAAAGGGAAAGGAATTACTGTTCTGAAAGTTTGTACTGGTATCCAGAACATTGGTGTTCCAGCTAACCAACTTAGGTAGTTTCACGTTATAATTATTCCTTAGCAAGGCAGTTATTGTTGGTGTGATATTACCATGATAAGCAACGGCATCCATTTTTTTACTTTGCTTTAGCATGGGTGAGTATATTAACAATGGCGTGCGATACAGGTCCAGATTGCTGCGTGAATAATAACCAATATCATGATCGCCGGTAATTACAAATATTGTATTGTGGTATGCGGGCAACTTTTTATACGCAGCAAATAATTGCTTAAGTTCATCATCTAAATACATAAAAGATGGAATCCAATGTCGGGCGCCACTTAATGCTCTTGCCTGCGATGGACTTAATTGCAATGCGTCAACCTGTGCATCAAATTCCTTTTCGTAATTGGCTTTATCTTCATAAACAAACGGATCATGAGAAGACAAGGTCAAATAAATATCTAAAGTTGGTGAGTTTCTTCCGCCCAGCTGCTTTATTGATTCATTAAATAGAACTCTGTCACTTACCCCCCAATAATAACCTTCACTAATATTGTCCGCGGTTTTCTCACCATCCCACAAATCGGATAAATAATCTATTTGCTGCTCTTTCAGGAATTCATCATAAGAGGTAAAACCCAACCATCCGGCGTAAAAGAATGAGCTATGATAATTATTTTCATTCAACAATTTAATAAGTGTTAAATGATTGGGCATGGTATCTTTCATTGCCTGAAATCCTTCTTTACCAAAGGGCAAGGCACCAAACATCGAAGGCAACACACCAAAAGTTCGCTCGCTTGTTGCGAGAAAGTTAGTCCAGTACAAGGAATGTTCTGCCAACGAATCGAGGAAAGGTGTAAATCCAACCAGTGTTGGATCTGGTCCGGAAACAACTCTAGACAAGCCTTCGACAATTATAAACACAAAATTTGGTGGCTCATCAGATAAATTCAACATATCGCCCAACACATCATCCTTATTGTCTTTGCACAAAAAAGGATAATATGGATTGACATAATCATTCTTAGGATGTTGTTCCTGAAACTGACGTATTACTTCCTTGATATTGCTAAAATCATGATTAAGTTTTCCTGCTTTAACACTTTCATAGGTCTTCTCACAAAAGTACCTTACCTTGCTGCAGCTCATGTAATAATCGCTAGTTCGTTTAAAATCAACCGACCGTGGTTTTTCCTCAATCATATAGATGGAACCAAACATCGTGACCAGAACAAGCACTGCTAGCCAAGCCTTACGCAACGGTAATTTGTAAATTACAAGGTAATAGCTGAGTAAGGCAGATATGATGGTAATTGCAGGAACTAAATAACCAGCATCGGATGAAGCAGCCACATGAGCAATCTCCTCAAACGAATATAAAAAGACAGAACCATCGAGCAAATAGCCGGCTTGCTGATAAAACAAGGAAAGACCACAGGCAAGCACTAAATAAATACTATTTATAACAAGCAACATGCGATTTGCTATTCTGGCGGATATAATACTTAGCAACAAAAAAACAGCAAACGCAGCTATGGCAAAATAAGAAACGGTTAGCAGGTCATTAATAATCCCATGTAAACTAAAGCGCGTGAAAGTGTTAGAGAACGCAGCAAAATAATAAGCACCTGTTTCAAGGCTGCGTAATAGAACAACAGCTAAAAGCAATCCCAGGTAATGTGGTACAAAATCCTTTATGATTTTCATGTGGCACTAAATATTCCGGATGGGCAAAATTAAGATAAATGAAAGAATTAGCATCATTACCATTTCTACAGATTAAGAATAATGCATTACATGAATATAATGCGAATAAAGCAGTATGTTGAATAATAATCTACGAAAAGCCAAAATCAACGGATATGATCATATGCTCATGGATAATTAAAATCATAAACTAGCAACCCATTTAAAGAAATCGCGTCTTTTGCTTATTGAACATCACGGGCATACCTAAACTAAATGACATTAAATCATAAATCCTGCTATACAATTCATAGTGGGATTTTTTATGTATGGTTCAATATCCATTAAAGCGTTCACCATCTTTCATTCAAACCAGCAGCTAATGAATTAGATTCTTTTCTGTTTAAGTGTAATTAAATATGTAGTTTTGCAAACTTTTTCGGATTAGAAAAGGCATAAAGAATTTATTCATATGATTACAGTTGCAGATTTAAGAATTCAGTTTGGTAAAAGAGTTCTGTTTCAGGATGTAAACATGAAGTTTACAGGAGGAAATTGTTATGGCGTAATTGGCGCAAACGGGGCAGGTAAATCAACTTTCCTTAAAGCCATTTCAGGGGAGATTGATGCAACCGCTGGACACATACGTATGGAACCCGGTGAACGACTTTCTGTTTTAAGTCAGGATCACTTTGCGTTTGACGACTTTACAGTACTTAATGCAGTTATGAAAGGTCATGCGCAGATGTGGGACATTATGCAAGAGAAAGATGCGCTGTATGCCAAACCTGATTTTTCGGATGAAGACGGGATTAAGGCTGCTGAACTGGAAGAACAGTTTGCAGACATGGAAGGCTGGAATGCTGAAAGCGATGCAGCAACACTCTTAAGCGATCTGGGAATAAAAGAAGTCTATCATCATATATTAATGAAAGACTTGGATGGAAAGCAAAAAGTTAGAGTATTGCTCGCACAGGCACTTTTTGGGAAACCAGACAATCTCCTGCTCGATGAGCCAACCAACGACCTTGACCTTGATACCGTTTCATGGCTGGAGAATTACCTCTCGAACTATGAGAATACCGTTTTGGTTGTTTCTCACGACAGGCACTTTCTTGATGCCATAAGTACCCATACTGTAGATATCGATTTTGGAAAAATTCAAATATTTGCCGGAAACTATAGCTTCTGGTATGAAAGCAGCCAGCTAGCACTTCGCCAGCAGCAAAAGCAGAACAAGAAGGCTGAGGAAAAGAAAAAGGAACTACAAGAGTTTATCAGACGATTCAGTGCAAACGTTGCTAAGTCGAAACAAACTACCAGTAGAAAGAAAATGATTGAGAAGCTTAATGTTGATGACATTAAACCTTCCACAAGAAAATACCCGGGCATTGTATTTAATCCTGAGCGTGAAGCTGGAGATATCATACTTGAAGTTAGTGGACTTTCTGCAAGCATTGAAGGAACTGTGCTTTTTAAGGATGTAGACTTTTATGCAAACAAAGGAGATAAGATTGTCTTTCTATCGAGAGATACACGAGCGATGACCGCCTTTTTCGAAATAATTAACGATAAAGCACAACCAGATTCAGGGAAATATTCCTGGGGGCAGACAATCACGCCTGCTTACTTACCTTTGGACAATTCACCGTATTTCAGAAGTGAATTGAGCTTATTCGATTGGTTATGTCAGTTCACCACAGACACAACAGAATTATATATTCGAGGCTATTTGGGAAAGATGTTGTTTGCCGGTGATGAAATTCACAAACGTGTTGATGTTCTCTCAGGTGGAGAAAAAATGCGTTGCATGATATCCAAAATGATGTTAACAAATGCAAACGCTTTGGTGCTCGACACGCCAACAAACCATTTGGATCTAGAGTCTATTCAGGCATTCAATAACAACCTTACCAGGTTCCCAGGTAATATATTCATGTCTTCACATGACCATGAGTTTATTCAAACAGTTTGTAATCGAATTATTGAATTAACACCTAACGGGATTATCGATAAGCTAATGGATTACGACGACTACATTTCTGATGAAAAAATTAAAGCACTACGCGAAAAAATGTACACGGTATAATACATACCTCGCTTACTTACAAACAATGCCTGATCGTTTATACGACCAGGCATTGTTTGTTATACCAGCTACTGTTAATTAGCATTAGACTATCTTTTTACACATTAAACAAAGTATACTGAAACTATAACATTACAAGTCTTCTATTAAGAATAAGTAGAAATAACTAAAAAAAGTGTTTTTGATGGGTCACGTTTTAGCCCTTTCGGGTATTAAGATATATAAACCACACGATATGACTGAATCAGAATTAGCTAAGGAGGGTCATTTTTTAAGGCCATCTACATTTATTTTTAAAAGCGGACGAAAAAAATCCGGCATGTTAAGTATCTTTTTCCCAGATGCGCAAGACGAATTTTATTTGGTACCTGACAAACAAGTTGCGGTTTTTACCGAACATATGATTGATCAGAGTTTTGATGAAATGCGAAAACTATGCGAAAAGGTAAACCTCGATGAAATTATTTACGCCCACCCTCTAACATAACTATCAAAGTGAATAGGTGAAACGGCTGGAATCTCTCGTGCAACCCAAGCAATAAAATGCTTTCCCCCATTTCATCGTTTCATCATTCACTTGTTTTTGATGAACGAATACGCTTCAACTACGTATTGCGCACAAGCCTAAAGTTGCGCAGCATAGTCAGCCTTTCCAAGATTGTACAACATTTTCCCATGATTCCATAAGGCATGCATAAAGTTTGGTTGCGAGTTATAAGGAAGGCCATACTCCAAAGCAGTTTTCTTCACAAGCTTAGATATTTTCTTATAATGAACGTGTGAAATACCAGGGAACAAATGATGTTCTATTTGATAATTTAAGCCCCCGACAAACCACGTAAAAATTCTACTTTTTGGTGAAAAATTAGTTGTTGTTAATAGCTGGTGAATCCCCCAATTATTTTCAATCTTTCCCTCGTCATTCGGTACAGGAAATTTAGAATCCGGCATAATATGAGCAGGCTGGAAAATTATCCCAAATATAAAACCTGAAATATAATGCATACCAAAGAAGAAAAGCAAGGTCTGCCACCAAGCAACTTCAGACAACATCATCGGGATAAAAAGGACGATTACCGCATACAGAATTTTAGTGATAACCAGATTGCTAAACAAGCCGGCAAAACTTCTCTTTTGTGAAGCAGTTAATCCCATTTTTTTAAAACGGAACATTTGCTGATAATCGGTAAGGAAGAAACGTCCTATCGTCATTAATCCATAAAAGAACCATGCATATATAAACTGTAAACGATGGATTTTAGATAATTTTTGGTGCGGTGAGAAACGAAGGATCTTAATGGCTTCAAGATCCTGATCAGCATCCTGAATATTTGTAAAAGCATGATGCAAATGATTGTGCTGAATTTTCCATGTTAGCGAACTTCCGCCAATAAAGAAAATTACATGACCAATAAAATCATTTATCTTTTGGTTTTTAAAAAACGAGCCATGATTAGCATCGTGCATTACCGACATACCGATTCCCGCCATACCAATACCCATCAATAACCACATAGAAAAAACCAACCAACCATTCGTCCATCCTGAAAACATTACCAGTGCAAACGGAACAAAGAACAGCGCCAACATTACAATAGACTTCAATACCATTTTACCATTTCCGTATCGAGATATTCCCTTCTCCTGAAAATACAGATTTACCCGTTTTCTTAGCTCGGTAATAAATTCCGGATCTTTCTTATTTAAAAATTTGACTTTGGTACCGCTCATTTCTTCTAGCTTAAATTAACTTAACTCGGGTTGAAACATTAGAGGCAATCGATTGTTCATCGATTTTGTCCAACTTATAAAGTTAGGGCGTTTATAAGATAATTCAAAAAGAAAGTAGCTTAAAGCAGCACATTAAACATCAAGCCACTAGCATGCATAGTCACACAAATCAATTGCTGTATTTTAGTTATGAACAAAATCTGCTATTGGTGAACAATTATTTCAAATGCCATGTTTGTTCGAAATTTCAATTTGTATCAACCAAAATGTAGCAACACACTTACCTTGCAGCATAAACACATCAAGCACTGGTGTTTTGTATTCTCAACAGATAAGCACTATTGCCTTTCAGCAATAGCTGTTTTGCCTATGCCAACAACAATAAGAAGAGTACAAATGTAGCGGGATTACTAGAAAGCAGTTCTGCACACCAACTCTTAACAAGCCATTATCCAACCGTCATTTCGAATGATATAAGCAGATTCTAGACACAAGACGCATCTCTTAACAAAAAATACACTTTTAATTTAGAACGGTACGTGGTCCTCCATAAACCATTAGCGCAAAAAAAATGGCTGACCCGAACGAGCGAGCCAACCATTACTAACCAAATTAACTAAAATTATATTTTTTCGATTCTTACTGTTTTACTGCCTTCTTTGGTGCTTAGTACTAATTG
>JBFHES010000216.1:0-7822 GCA_041584015.1 Bacteroidales bacterium | reverse complement strand
GAATGTTTTGATCAAGGCCTCGGTAGAGCCCGTCTACATCTTCGTAGAGCGTTGGGCCAAGCATGGTATGATACAAGGCCGTGTAGAAAGTAGTTTTTTGAGCTGGTGTTTGGGTTTCAACAAGAATTTTCGAAAGCTCTTGGTTCCACAGATCTTGTGTTGCGTGCATTGTTTTATTGAAATCCCAATGAGGTATTTCTTGTTTCATATTATTTAGCGCACCAGCTGTGCTAACAGCTGACAGGGCAAACTTTATTTTTATTTGTTCGTCTGTAGCTGTATTAAAATTAAAGTAGGCGCGAATGTTTCTACCGGCCATTTCCGGGAAATTCTTTGTTTCATCAAAGCGACGGTAAAAACCATTATAGGTTTGTTTATCATACTTTTCGTGACCATAGCTTGTAAATGCTTTTGAGAACTGCATTGCAAAATACATGATGCGCGTGCGTGCCCAACCATTTGTCTGACGGTAACCCGTCACAAGACTGTCGTTCTCAATGCGTATGAAGGTCCATACATTTTTATCTTCATGATTATAAATACCCGCAATTAAATCGAGGATAATATGAGCACTATCTGTTTGTAGGAATGTATATTGATGGAAACCTACGCGCTCGCTTGCAGTCAGTTCTGCTTGTATTTGATATTTTTCTAGCTCTACTTTGTAATAGCCGGGCATGGCTTGTTCTGTTTGATGATCGAACCTTGAATGAAATCCACTGCCGGGTTGATCTGCTTTTCCAGGATCCAGCTTAAGCGCACCGATTGTTGGCATAATTGAGAAATCCCCCAGATCGGAATGTCCGGTGCCGCTAAAGTGTGTATGACTAAATCCAAAAATGGTGGAGTCCTTGTATTGATAACCGGAACAGTATTCGTAGGTTTTGGCGTTGTATTGCCCGTTAATAAACATTTCCTGTTGGTTCGTTTCAGGGCTTAGCTGCACCATTCCAAAGGGTGCGGTCGCACCAGGGAAAGTGTGTCCCATGTTTTGGGTACCAATTAGTGGATTTACAAATTCAATTAAATCATGTACTTGAAAACTGTCTGAAGAAACATTAGACTGCTTGGTGTTTGTCGTGCACGCGGTGAGTATTATAACGGAAATGATTAATGTGAATAGCTTTCTCATTGTTCAATGAATTTCAATTTGTTCTCTAGTATTAATGATCTAAAGCTATGATAAAATTTTCTCTATTTCATGACTTACCCACAACCCCGGTTCTTTAATGGGGTCAAAGGGTATCCAGCACTTTGGGGTATAAATACGGTTTTGTTGCCAGTAGCCACTCTTTTTCTTTTTTTCAACGAGTAGGTTTCTTGCCGCCAGACACCTGTTGTCCATATGGAGTTTGTTGGCTTTCATTAGACGCAGCAACTCAACAATGTTGGTTTTGTAGGAAAATGGATAGGCTATTTTTAGAATGTCTTTTGTGATGGCTTGCCGATTGGAATGGCGTTTAAATAATTCGTGATTAAGAATGTACCCTAAACCCTTTGCTAGCTTTTCTTCTATAGCTTCATTGTAATCAGAGAACGGCTGGTGCTTGAAATCAGAAAGTGCTATTGTCGCTTTAACTATTCCAATATAACAAGGTGTTGATTTAAGACAGCCACCATATTTTAGTATACGTTTACCCGGCCATTGGTTATCAATTCCTCGTTCAAATAGCTGATAGTTGAGTATCCAATTAATGCCACTTTCAATTTTTGTTTTGTCGGGGTAGTCCATTTTTATCAGCACGCTAACAATCATGGAATTATAGCATGAAAGCAGATCGTCGGTTTTTCCGCTAAAAGAAAATCCGTTTCCGCAGTGAGTCTGGCTTGCCAGTTTGTTGACCCACTCTTTAACTTTTGGCAGCTTATGTGCGTGTGGAATCTCGCTTAATTGACATAAGCGATTCATTAAGTCTAATGTCTCTAACTTAGAATCATGCAGTAATTCAGCAACAAGCTTAGATTGGCTTAGTGACCTCAGAATTTCCGATTCTGATAGTTGCTTACCGCTGTCAATTTGCTTCTTAAGCAATAATGCTGTGTCCATTTTTTAACTGTTGTGTGCAATCAAAAATAACAAAGCTTGATTAGTTAAGCTAATTATTGTCGCGAACTTTAGTCCAGTATTATTCTCTGAGAATCGAGTAAATAGAGCTAAGGTGCATCAGTTCTAGAAACCTTTAAGCTGAATCTCTTCTGTGGCTTTTAGGGTTAATTTTACTCCTGCCTTTTTCTGAATAACGCAAAAATGGTGTTCTTCGCTTGGAGCTATAAGTGAGATAGCTTCTCCAGGGTTTTCAGCACGGCCGGTTCTTCCAATGCGGTGCAGATAGTCCTTTGGTGAGCGCGGTAATTCGTAGTTAACCACCACGGGTAAAAATTCAATATCAATTCCTCTAGCGAGTAAATCGGTGGTTACTAAAACATGCAACTTGCCATGTTTGAATTTGGTGAGTAAATCGGTTCTCACTCCCTGACTTTTTTTGCTGTGAATGGGCCAGGCCTCAATTCCATTGGCGCGTAGCTTGTTGGCTACATTATCGGCACGTTTAATTGATGAAACGAAAACAAGAACTTGCTCAAGCTTTTGAGATTTTATCAGGTAACGTAGCAGTGGACCTTTCCGCTCTTCTGATACAGCGTATGCAATTTGATTGATGAGATTGATGTTGTTGCTTTCCGTGCCTATTTTACAAACAACGGGATTGTTTAGCAGGAACTCGTTAATGTTGCTCAGGTCTTCGCTAAGCGTGGCTGAGAAAAGCAGGTTTTGCCTTATCATTGGCAAATGACCAAAAATAGTTTTCATTTCTGCTTTAAAACCTAGATTCAGCATTTTATCAGCTTCATCTAAAACCAATGTCTTTATGCTTGAAAGGTGCACAGCATTTACCTCTTCTAACTCAAGAAGTCTACCAGGGGTTGCTACTAAAATATCCACATTTTGCAAGGCTTGCATTTGTGGATTAAGGGCAGCTCCTCCAAAAACAGCTAAGCTTTTTACAGGCACGGGTAATGCATCCCCAAATAATTTGAATACACCTGCTACTTGTACTGCTAATTCGCGTGTTGGCACCAATACTAATACCTTTATGTGTCGGTTTTTTAATGTTGGGCTTGTTTGTAATTGATGTAAAATAGGCAAGGCATAAGCAGCCGTTTTACCCGACCCTGTTTCGGCTATTCCTAATACATCCTTATTATCCAGAATGGCTGGTATGGCAAGTTCCTGAATTGGGTATGGTTTAGAGAATTGCTGATCGAAAAGGCTGGTTAGCAATTGCGGAACCAGACCAAAAGAGTTGAATGACATACTTGCTTGCGTTTTATAATAGAACATATTTATAGGTTGCAAATATAGATGAATAAAACGCAAACGCTTACTTATGAATTGCCGGTGTTGTGTTTTTAATGGAAGTAGAGAAAAACTAAAGAGGAATATCAGCTGAAGTGCTATTTGGTTAGTTGATTGATTAATTCATCATTCCTTTTTGCAATGCTGGTGAAGAGTTCCTTTTCAAAGGCCTCAAACTCCGATTTATCTTTACTGTAGCTAATCTTTCCATTTTCCAGAAAATGTATGTGGTCGCATAGATTAGTCAAGGTTTCAATAATATGAGATGTGATGATAATCGTCTTGCCTTTTGCTTTTAGCCTTAATAGTATGGAGCGCATAATCCGGCAGGTCTCAATATCTAGCCCATTAAATGGTTCGTCCAATATCATAATGGCCTTGTCTTGTTTTAAGATGCCAAGCAGCGCCAACTTCTTTTTCATACCAGTTGAAAAACTATCGATGATATGGTCCAGCGGCAATGAAAAGAGTTGATTCCATTGTTCCAGATTAAAATGCTCATTTTTAAAGAGCGATAAATATTCACGTGCAGTAATGTTTGCATAAAAGAAATTTTCGGTCACCAGATAGGAGCATTCCTTTTTTGAAATCTTATGATCATTAAAGTGAATTGCACCTGAATCAATTTTCTTTAAACCATAAATTGCATTTAGAAGTGTGGTTTTGCCTGCGCCATTCAATCCAACAATTCCATGAATGAGGCCATCGCTCATGTTTAGCTTCAGAGAGTGAATTACATTTTTGCTCTTACTATACGATACGTTCAGGTCTTTAATTGAAATCATCTAAGTAATAATTTAGTTTATCGATTGACTTAAAATAAAATCGCACCGCGAGCACTAACACCAACGGCATAAAGATGGGGATGATTGTTCCAAGAAAGCCTATGGTCCCATAAACACGGGCGGCAGCTGATTTTTCGTTGGTTTCGTAAAACGCATATTTAGTAAGGATTAGGTAAGCGTGCAATAGGATGAAAATAAGATATTCGGCTACGGGAATATACCAAAGGTCAATATGAAAATAAAAATACAGAATGATTAATGGCAGTGCAATTATGGAAAAGAGTTTTGTTTGATAATAGAGCTTGCTGGCTAAAAAATTAGCAGAGCTTTTTTCCACTGCAATTATCATTTGGTAGGGTTCACCTTTTTCATAAAAGGCTGAAACGGCTATTCCTGTTATGAAAATTACCAATGGTACACTACCTACAAAGAATGAAGTTGCGAGACCAATGATCCAGACAGGAACCAGAAAGTACATAGTTTTTCGGATACCGGCCTTCCATTCGTAAAGTTCGTTGGGAATCAAGCCTTGTAATTTGCTATTCAGATTGGTTTGCTTTGGCAGCTTATTCAACTGGATAATTACAAGAATACCTGCAATAATAGAAACAGCTGCTAACCACATGGCATTGAATATAAGCAAAATTAGGAGAAAAAGAGCTAATGTCAGGTACTCTGTAAATGCTACAACTTTGAAACTTATGAAATGAGTTTTTATGAAAAGCTTGTCCTTTCGGTTCAATTGAATCATTGATAGGATGATTAGTAAGGCAGCACTAACATAGTAAGCATGTGGTTTCTGAGATGAAGCCAAAAACAACATGTACCCTAGGAATGTTGCTATGACTAGAAGAAATAGTAATCGTAATACTCCGATGTCCCGCAGCGCACGAAGTGTTTGTTTCATTCTAATAATAATCAATGCCCTTATCAATGTTGTATTGCTTTTAAAAGAATGCTAACGGCTAAGCACATAAATTGTTGCGATTAATAGTAATTCATGGCACTAATAAATCTAATCTTAAACCACTGCAAGCTAGTGCATGTCTTTGGTGCTTATTTATTATCTTAGTGAAGTCTTGAAAGTATTGTTTAAAATATTTGATTATTAGTTGAACAAAATAGAGCTTTCATAGTTTAATCACTAATTACAAAATGTAGCTTATGAAATCAAAGTACATAACAATAACAATAATCACTCTGTTGGTTTCCGTTTTCGGATGCAAAAGTGTGGAAACATCCGGTGAGCTTATCGTTTACAAAGATGCCAGTAAAATTAGTGATGGTGAAGGATTGATACTAAGCCTTACCAATGGCGAAGGATTCAATCATCCTACCTATGCCATCTGGATGGAGGATTTAGAGGGACAGTATCTAAAGACTATTTTCATAACGGAGAATTACGCAAGTGGTATTTTTGATAATGAAATGATAGGGGATACAATTTGGAAACGTCAGAAAGGTGCTTCTCATCAACCAGCTGCATTACCATACTGGACTCACAAGAAAGGTTTGATTGACGGAGTAGCCATGGTGCCATCAAAAGAGCACCCATTTATTGATGCATATTCAGGGGCAACTCCCAAATCGGATTTTAGGTTGGAGAGTCAGGTTCGTAAAGGGCAAAAAAAGTATCGAATTTTAATGGAGGTTAATCAAGCCTGGGATTGGAACAAATTCTGGACGAATAGTAAATACCCGGAAAACGCTGCTTACATTCATTCTGCGCAGCCTTCAATTGTTTATGCTGTTGAGGTAAATGCCGAGGATACCGTATTTTATCTCAATCCAATTGGTCATGGCGACCCTAAAGGCGAAACCGGCAAGCTTTATACAAACATTGGTTCCTTAACATCAGCAAAAGATATATTTAAGTCTGTTGTTGTAGAAATTAAACACTAGCAAATTTTACATTTAGCATTATAGTTATGAAGTCATATATTTCACTATTTATATTTATTTTGTTCTCGCAGCTCTCAATTGCACAAGAAGGGTCAATTAAAGGTCGCGTTACCGATGTGAGTAACAACGAGGCCGTCGCTTTTGCCAATGTTGTGGTTGCTGGTTCATCAATTGGCACAACCACCGATTTTGATGGCGTGTTTATTATCACAGGTTTGGAACCTGGTTTTATTAAGTTGCAGGTTTCCTTTATTGGATATAAAACCAAACTAACAAGCGATGTACTTATCAGTAATAATAATGTACCGTTTGTTGAGGTAAATCTTGAACCTGCAGAACAGCAACTGGGCGAGGTAGTTGTTTCTGTTAATCCTTTTGAGAAAAAGCAGGAAGCTCCTTTGTCAATGCAAAGCATTGGTGTAAAAGAAATAGAGAGTAATCCGGGAAGTAACCGAGATATCTCCAGAGTAATTCAGTCATTCCCGGGTGTTGGCTCTACACCGGCTTTTCGTAATGATGTTATTATACGTGGAGGTGGTCCTAGCGAAAATCGCTTTTTTCTTGATGGTGTTGAGATTCCGGTGTTAAATCATTTTTCAACTCAGGGAGCTTCTGGTGGGCCTGTTGGAATTATAAATGCTGATTTTATCCAAACGGTCGATTTTTATTCCGGTTCGTTTCCTGCAAATAAGTACAATGCCTTAAGCGGCGTTTTGGATTTTCGCCAGAAGGAGGGAAGCAAAGACAAAACAAACCTGCAGGCCGCCTTAGGGGCAAGCGAGGCCGCCTTAACCATTGACGGACCGATAGGTGACAAAACAAGTTATATTTTTTCGGTACGTCGTTCGTATCTTCAGTTTTTATTCTCGGCTATTGGATTGCCTTTTCTACCTACCTTTAATGACTATCAGTTAAAACTTAAAACCAATATTAATCCCAGAAACACATTGACGATTATCAGCTTAGGTTCGCTTGATAATTTTGCATTGAATACCGGTATCGATGATCCTGAGCCATCTCAAGAATATATTTTAAGTCAGATTCCGGTGAACAATCAATGGAGCTATACCATTGGAGGTGTGTACAAACATTTCTTTGATAAAGGATACCATACTGTTGTATTAAGTCGAAATATGCTGAACAATGAGTTTTATAAATATCCTGATAATAATGAAAGTCTGGCACGTAGTTTCGACTATCACTCTACGGAGCAGGAAAATAAATTTCGTTACGAATTCACCTTACGCGACAAGGGAGTGAAGTATAACTTTAGTGCCAATGCTGAATCGGCCAAGTATTATAACAGAACCGCTCAGCAGGTCTACTTAAATGGTGAGTTAACTAATTTTCAGTATACCACAGATCTAAACGTTGCTAAGTATGGCTTCTCGGGACAAGCTTCAAAGCGTATTTTGGACAATCGTTTACTGCTATCGCTTGGTATACGAGCTGATGCCAATAGTTATAATGATGATATGGCAAATCCATTCAATCAGTTATCACCCCGATTTTCGTTGTCCTATTCAATAACCGAAAAGGCTGTGTTTAATGCTGGTTTGGGACGTTATTATCAGCAACCTGCCTATACTACTTTGGGATACAGGGATAATAGTGGGGCATTGGTTAATGAGGCCAGCGCTTCTTTTATTGGTGTTGATCATTATAACGCAGGTTTTGAATATAGTTTCTCCGAATCTGTTATTTTATCGGCGGAAGCGTTCTATAAGGATTACTTTCAATATCCGATTGATTTAAACTCTGGTGTAAGCCTGGCAAATAG
>JBFHES010000215.1:0-7846 GCA_041584015.1 Bacteroidales bacterium | reverse complement strand
TATCCGCGATAGCCGAAAACTGTTTGTTGTTGTGTTCATTTTGGCTGCCGCCTACAACGAACCAAAAAACCACCACAGATGCCAAATAAAAGCTTACCTCAAATAGTTCTTGAGGCACCGTCATTAATAACTAGTCAAGCCTAATAAAAGATAGTGCATTCATCTGGAGCGGTAACTTTCATTTCGCGCCATCCGTGGACAATCTTCCCTACATGGGGAGCATAGTCGACGCTAATTTAGGTTCATAAGTTTATCTAAATCAGTTACCTCTATGCAATAAAAAATGAAGTCGGGTTTGGGCGAAGCGCCAAGGTAACCGCTATTCATGCATCGATTATTATCTTGGATAATATTATTTGCGTGCTTTACGGCTTTTAAAATATACCGTGAATTTCGGCATCTATTTTATTAATTACAACGCTCAAGTCTTCAGGTCGGTTAAAGTCGAAGTCATCAACTTCAACAATTAAAAGTTTTCCAAGATTGTATGATTGGATCCAAGCTTCGTAACGTTCGTTTAATCGTTTCAGATAGTCTAATCTAATCGAGTTTTCATACTCTCTTCCACGTTTTTGAATTTGATTAACGAGTGTAGGAACTGTGCCTCGTAAATAAATGAGCAGATCAGGTGGTTGCACCATCGATACCATTAATTGAAAAAGCGTATAGTAGTTCTCGAAATCACGCGTACTCATTAAACCCATTGAGTGAAGGTTCGGTGCAAAAATAGAGGCATCTTCGTAAATTGTTCGGTCTTGAATTACCTCTTTGCCTGATTTGCGAATGTCGAGCACCTGATTAAATCGGCTATTTAGGAAATATACTTGCAGGTTAAAAGACCAGCGCTGCATGTCCTCGTAAAAATCATTTAAATAAGGATTGTCATCCACATCTTCGTAGTGAGCATCCCACCCGTAATGCTTAGCAAGCATGCGAGTTAATGTTGTTTTTCCTGAGCCAATGTTCCCTGCAACAGCAATATGCATAATTATTATTTTTTAAAATTGAGGAAGACCAAAATACAAAAAATATCTATACAGATATGATGCATTTTTGAAATCTACAGGTGGTATTTATAAATATACTGCTTGTCGGAAATATACAGTTGTTTATTAATATATTGGGTGAACGAAATATTGTTTGGCAGGTCGAATTCATGCTGCTCTTGATCAAATGTCTTTAATGAGTAGCTTATGATTTCTCGATTACTTCTCTGTGCAACCAGCTTGTCTTTGGAGACAGAGAAATGCAAAATGTCTTTAATAGGAATGGTTTTAATGTAGGTTCCAAATTGATCGAAAACTAATATGCCTTTTGATTTTATGTTCAGGTATAACAGGTTGTTGTTGTCAACCAATTGGATTGGTAAATCGTCATCGTTCAGAATGCTGGATAGCGATGTGCCTTGTTGCGAAATTGATAATTGTTGGTTGAATTGCACCAGTTTGAAATTCTGCGAGTCGAACACCCAAAAGCGATTATAGCTTGTGGCACAAATAGCAGCAACATTAAAAATGTCTAAATCGTCGAAATAAAAGGGGCCGGCAATAAGCGCCAGTTGCTGATTTAAAACGAGCAGCTCATTCTGATCTTCGAAAAAGCACAGAATTCTGAGCGGATCGCTAACATCAACAGTTGTTATGTTTCCGGCTTGCGGATTTGAATATTCATAAAGCAATTTGCCAGCTGCATCATACTTTGATACAGTAGAGCTTGAAATAGCATAAATATTATTCAAATGATCAATCTGAAATGATTCGGCGGCAATTGGGTATTTATTCACCGCTGGTGTTTGCGAATGGCTTTTATAATTCTGCATGAATATCAGAATAATAAAAAGGCCTATGTGCAAACTTCGTCTCATATTACTCTCTGTAAACGGTGGTAATTACTGTATGTCCAACCATTTTCAAAGTTGTTTTGTCGATAACATCAAGGTTGTCGTCGTGCGTGTGCCAGTATGCACCAAAATTGGTTGCCGTTTCCGGATCGTGTTGAATGATGTTTATTGCTGGAATACCGGCAACCGCATTCACGTATACATGGTCATCGGTAATCATACCTCCACGATCGTTTACAAAAACGGATGCATAGCCAAGCTCATGTGCAATGTTCCAAACCTTATTCACAATACCTGGAGCATATCCCATAGAAACCTGTTCTTTGTAGAACATAGCACCTTTTGCACCAACCATATCTAATAAAATACCGTAGCGTGGATAATAGCCCATTTGGTGCATGTTGCTAGACCAGTACTGGGAGCCTAAGCACCACGAGTCTTCTTTCCTTGGTAAATCAAGATGATCAGGTGTGCCGTAATCTTCTGCATCGAAGAAAATAATATCTACACCAACATTTGAAGGCGACATGCCCAGCTGACGACCAATCTCCATGAGTACACCTACTCCGCTTGCACCATCATTAGCTCCTAATATTGGATCATCTCTTCGGGCAGGGTCTTCACAATAGTCAGCAACTGGTCGCGTATCCCAATGCGCAAATAGCATCACCCTGTTTTTCTTCTCTGGCTGAAAGCTTGCAATAATGTTGCTCATGCGCAGAAACGAATCGTCGTAAGCTTTAACCTTTGCTTTTTGAACAATTACGCTTGCCCCAAAACTTTTCATTTTGTTTTCAAGGTAACTGGCACAGGCATCATGTTCAGGTGTATTGGGCACGCGTGGTCCAAAATTAACTTGTGCTTCAACGTAAGCATATGCCGAATCGGCGTTAAATTCTGGTACTTGTATTTTAGGTGTCGCTTTTTTAACTGTTGTTTTTTGCCCTTGCTTGCTTTCCGTGTTGCATGAAGCAACGGCAAAAAGAAAAGCAAAAACAATAATATAGTGAAACTTGTGGTGCATGTTACTTATTTTAGTTCCCATTCAAAACCATCTTTTTTATCCTTAATAACAAAGCCCAGTTTCTGTAGTTCATCTCTAATCTTATCGGCCATTGCCCAATCCTTATTAGCTTTTGCTTCAATTCTCATATTTAACATGAGGTCTACAACTTCTGTTAACTTGTTGTCGTTGCCAGCCGATTGTTCTTCGTCTTTAAGTCCTAATATCTCATTAACAAAATTTGTATAGAGTTTCTTTAGTAAATCAAGATCGGCACTGGTAATCTTTTCTTTATTCTCAATGAGGTTGTTGATCATCTTAACACCATCAAATAAATGAGAAATTAGCACGGGTGAGTTAAGATCGTCATTAATTGCATTGTAGCATTTTGCTTCGAGCTCGGCCACCTTAACTGTTGACTCATCGGATGCTTTTATTTTGGACAGATTATTAACCGCAGTTAACAATCGCTGCATTCCTTTTTCCGAAGCTTGTAGCGCTTCATTAGAAAAGTCAACAGTGCTGCGGTAGTGTGCTTGTAATATGAAAAAACGCACGGTCATTGGCGAATAGGCTTTTTCTAGTAGTTCATGTTTGCCTTGAAAAAACTCTTCGAGATTGATAAAATTGCCCAATGACTTACCCATCTTTTGTCCGTTGATGGTAATCATATTGTTGTGCATCCAGTATTTAACTGATTCCTTACCATTTGCAATGGTCGACTGGCAAATCTCCGATTCGTGATGAGGGAATAGTAAGTCCATGCCACCACCATGGATATCGAATTGTTCGCCAAGATATTTGGTGCTCATTGCAGAACATTCTAAATGCCAACCAGGGAATCCATCGCTCCACTTAGAAGGCCAACGCATGATGTGCTCAGGTTTTGCTTTTTTCCAAAGGGCAAAATCAGCTGGGTTTCTTTTTTCCGATTGGCCAGCTAGTTCGCGCGTGTTGGCTTGGCAGTCTTCGAATATTCTTCCCGAGAGCTTGCCGTATTTATGTGATTGATTGTATTTTTCAACATCAAAATAGATAGAACCATCACTTTCGTAGGCATATCCTTTGTCAAAAATAGAGTCGATCATTTGTTGCTGCTCAATAATATGACCCGATGCCCGAGGTTCAATGCTTGGCTTCAATACATTTAGGTCGTCCATGTTTTCGTGATATCTGTCGGCGAAGTGCTGCACTACCTCCATGGGCTCCAATTGATCAAGGCGTGCCTTTTTTGCAATCTTATCTTCACCTTCATCAGCATCATTTTCCAAATGTCCAACATCGGTAATGTTGCGCACGTAACGCACTTTATAGTCTAAATGGCGTAGGTACCTGAATAACAAATCAAAAGTTATGGCCGGGCGCGCATGACCTAAATGAGCGTCGCCGTATACAGTAGGACCACACACGTAAAGACCCACATGTGGTGCATTAATAGGTTCGAACTTTTCCTTTTTTCGCGAAAGCGTATTGTATATAACTAAGTCGTTTTGCATTGTAATATCAATTGTCTGTTTATGAGCCTTCAAAGGTAAAAATAATTTTTGCTGATATTGTTCTATTTCTACTAATAAAGCTAATGTAGAATCATGGACATGTTGATAACGGCACAGCTCTAATATATAGTACTTTGGTGCTGTTTGTTTGGTTGATAAGATATTGTAATTTGAAGGTTCGTTTGAGGCTTTTAAGTGAATTGTTTGCTATCTTTCATCATTAGAATAAATCTATTGGGATAGATAAAAACAATAGTAATGGGAAGAAAACCAGGAAAGAAGAACCAGAGCGGTAAAAGCCGCAAACCACTTAATAAAAAGCAACTTACAACTAAGGTTGCCGATGTGTTTTCGAAAGAGCCATCAAAAGGATTTAATTACAAGCAGCTTGCGCGTTTGTTAGATATTAAAAGCGAAGATACACGCAGATTAATCAATACGGTATTGTTTGAACTAAAAGATGCTGGGTTTTTAAAAGAGACTCAGCGTGGAAAGTTTCAGTATCATTCTAAAGGCGCTTATATTACCGGTAAGGTTGATTTAACCAACTGGGGCTCGGCTTATATTATATCAGACGATGTGCTTGAAGATGTATTTGTGAGTAAGGAGAATTTGAAAAATGCCTTACATGGCGATGAGGTGAAAGTTTACGTTCATGCACGTCGGAAGCGAAGTAAAGCAGAAGGTGAGGTTGTTGAGGTTATTAAGCGTTCGCGTGAAACCTTTGTTGGAACCATTGAGAAGGTGTTTAATTATGCCTTTGTAACACCAGATAGCAAAAATATGCCTTACGATATTTTTATTCCATCAGGTGAGCTGGGGAAGGCGAAAAATGGTGATCGTGTAATTGTAAAGATTACCGATTGGACCGGTAAAGCTAAAAATCCGGTTGGTGAAATTGTGGAAGTCCTGGGCAAGGCCGGCGAGAATAATGCCGAAATGCATGCCATACTTGCTGAGTTTCAATTGCCGCATCATTTCCCTGAGCGGGTAGATAAGGATGCTGAATCAATCTCCTCAGAAATTACAAGCGCCGAAATAAAGCGCCGGAGAGATTTTAGAGATATTACTACATTTACCATAGACCCTGAAGATGCAAAGGATTTTGATGATGCCCTTTCGTTACAGAAGCTGGAAAATGGTAATTGGGAAGTTGGAGTGCATATTGCCGATGTAACTCATTACATAGACTTAGATTCGCTTGTTGAAAGAGAGGCCGTTGAGCGGGCTACCTCTGTTTATTTGGTAGATAGAGTGGTGCCAATGTTGCCGGAACGTTTGTCAAATTTTATTTGTTCGCTTCGTCCGAATGAGGAGAAATTGTGCTACAGTGCCGTTTTTGAAATTACCGAAGATGCTAAGGTCGTAGGAGAATGGTTTGGTAGAACGATCATCAATTCTAACAAGCGTTTTACATATCAGGAAGCGCAGGAAATATTAGATAAGCGTGAGGGAATTTATTTTGATGAGTTGGATTTACTTAACAATATGGCGAAGAGTATCCGCTCGGAGCGCTTTAATAAAGGAGCAATTTCTTTTGATAGGGTTGAAGTTAAATTTAAGTTGGATGATAAAGGTGCGCCACTTGGTGTATTCTTTAAAGAGCACGGTGATACCAACCGCTTGATTGAAGAATTTATGTTGTTGGCTAATCGTAAAGTTGCAGAGAAAATTGGCAAGGTTGCCAAGGGCAAAAAGGCCAAAACATTTGTATACCGCATTCATGACAAACCAGATCCGGAGCGATTGTCAAACTTTGCCAGTTTTATCCAGAGATTTGGCTACTCTTTAGGTACATCCAAGGGTGTTATCTCATCGCAAGCTATTAACGGTGTGCTCGATCAGGTTGTAGGGAAATCGGAGCAGAACTTAATAGAAACCCTTGCGGTTCGGACCATGGCTAAAGCAAAGTATTCAACAAAAAATATTGGGCATTATGGTTTGGCCTTCGATCACTATTCTCACTTTACATCTCCAATTCGTCGTTATCCTGATATGATGGTGCATCGCTTGTTAACCGCTTATTTAAATGATGAAGGCTCGAAAGATGAACATAAGTTCGAAGAACTATGTGGACATTCATCGGACATGGAGCAACGGGCTGCTTTGGCCGAGCGGGCATCCATAAAGTTTAAGCAGGTGGAATATATGCAAGATAAAGTTGGTCAGGTATTCAATGGTATTATTAGTGGCGTTACCGATTGGGGTATTTTTGTTGAGTTGGAAAATAACAAAGTAGAAGGCATGATTCCTATGCGTGAAATGGACGATGATTTTTATGTTTTTGACGAAACCGAATACTGTATAACAGGGCATAATACTGGTGCCAAATATCAATTAGGCGACAAACTAAAAGTAGAGATTGCACGCACCGACTTGGTGAAGAAACAAATTGATATGCGATTGGTAAAGGACTAGTTTTCCTGGTTTCAATTGTTAAATTTTTATAGTTAAACACAAAGCCATAAGGTTCCATGCAGCTGCAGGAATACTTGTGGTTTTGTGTTTAGTAGCGTATCTCTTTAGTTTATGAATTCTTTCCTTTCATGAAGTTCAATTTTTATCCGTAACGCATCTGTAGAAAGGCTAGCTGCTGAGCAGCAGCTTCGGTTTAGGTTTTTTCATTTATCTTTAGACAAACTGATGGGTATACTACTTGAATGCTGTAATAAAAGGTGGCTTCGATAGTCTGGTTTCAAGTTCACAATCATTAATCACTAAATATTAAATCCTATGCTGAACGACTTATTTACAAACCCCTCTTTAATTTGGTTTCTTTTTGGCCTGCTCTTGCTTTTGCTAGAACTGGTTGTGCCAGGTTTAATCATCTTTTTCTTTGGGCTTGGTGCCTGGGTTGCTTCACTGGTTGCGCTTGCATTTCCTGAAATGGGAATCAATTATCAATTAGCTATTTTCTTGGCCGTATCACTCACATTATTAGCATTGCTAAGGAATAGTTTAAAGAACCGATTCTTTAAGGATGAAGTAAATCCGGCCTCCTTGGAGGATGAGTTTATTGGTAAAACAGCAGTGGCTGATATCGATTTTAAAAATGGTAAAGGAAAGGTCCTGTTTAAAGGAGCTGCTTGGGGTGCCCGGTCAGAAGAACCTATTGAAAAGGATCAGGATGTAATAATCATTGGTAAGGAAAGTATTCAACTAATTGTAAAACCTAGATAAATTTAAAAACATGGAAGTATCATCAAACACCATCGTAATTATTGGCTTAATTCTTTTTGCCTTAATACTATTATTAACAACAGTTAAAGTTGTTCCGCAGCGTCAGGCGTACATTGTAGAGCGTTTGGGAAAGTATAAAACCACCTTTATGGCAGGATTCAATATGATTATTCCTTTCTTTGATAAGATTGCCTATAAGCATACGCTTAAAGAGCAGGCAATTGATGTGGCGTCGCAAACCTGTATTACACGCGATAATATCTCGGTAGAGGTCGACGGTATTTTATACCTTCAGGTAATTGATCCTAAGAAAGCATCATATGGAAT
>JBFHES010000214.1:0-7963 GCA_041584015.1 Bacteroidales bacterium | reverse complement strand
TCTGGAGCAACAAGGAGATCCAAAAGTTTTGGAATATGCACGTTACATCAATCAAAGTGCAAACCGAATATTACTTTTACTCAATAACATAATTGACTATTACGAGCTTGAATCAAACGAATTGGCAATAAACGAAGAAGCCATCGGTCTTGATCCAATATTCAAAAGTATTCTGGATGAACATAAGGCTCAAGCTACACAGCAAGATGTTAAAGTTACCACGCAAATTGAGGATCATCTGAATATCAAAGCAGATATAAAATTCTTCACACGGATTCTGTCAAACCTTGTACAAAACGCCATAAAGTTCAGTACAGGTGGTCATGTAAAAATTGAGGCGATCAATTGCTTTAGCAATAATCGGGTTGTTATAAAAATAAGCGACAACGGAGTTGGAATTGATGAAGAACATTTAAATCGAATATTTCTTCCGTTCAATCAGGAAAGCACAGGAACCACCCGCCTGTATCAGGGCGCTGGTATGAGTTTACCTTTAGCTAAAAAAGTAATCCAGCAAATGAGTGGCAACATCACCATTCAATCCGAAAAAGGGAACGGCACACAAGTAACCATAACCATGCCCTCAACCATGGATAATAGGAATCAAAACAGCAGCCAGATACATTTAGCTAAAAATGATGAAAAAATACTTGTGGTTGAAGATGATAGATTGAATCGTGAATTACTGAAAGAATACCTAAAGGACTACACCGGAGTTTGTCTGGCAGAAAGCAGCGAGCAAGCTCTTTCAATTATTGAAGGAGAATATGCGCAGAATAAAGTTTTCTCAGTCATCATTATGGATATCAACCTCTCATCGGAATTAAACGGAATCGATTTAAGCAAGCTCATTAAATCCAAATGGAGCATCTATCACAGCTGTTCCTTTATTGCTCAAACGGGCTACACCCTTTCTCACGAGAAAGACTATCTGCTTGAGAATGGATTCGACACATTCATTGCAAAACCTATAAAGAAAAGAGCGTTAATTGACACATTGCAAAAGCTAAACTTTATTAAAGCTGAAAATAAGAACGATCAAAAGCTTTCATCAGCAGGTTAACATCTTGCTAACATCATGCAAAAAGACAATTTTAAACACCACTATTTTGAAACTGTTTTAGGAAAAATGAGTAGAAATGGTAAGTTGAGGACTATTCAACAATTCAGATTATAGTTTACAAATGAGAAAGATCGTCTTAATACTTCTATTGTTTAGCGGACTACTGCATGCTCAAACTCGTACCGATAGTGTGGTTTTAGAGTTAGAGGAAGAAATGCATTCCATCAAGGAAAGCAATGCGGAAAAAGTGGCTCTGCTTATCAAACTCTCCGAATATTACAGAAATATTGCCGCCACAAATTCTCTCGAATACAGCAGTTCTGCAATTGCTATTTCACAAAAATTAAATTTGCATGAGGAATTCTCAAGGTCATGCAGATCGCATGCTAAGACCTTTGCATTCATTGGAGAAAACGACAAAGCCTGGCACTTCTTTCAAAAGGCACTGGATAACGACCAAAGCAATGCTTTAAAAAAGAGTGAAACAAAAACACTACAGAATATAGGTGACTTCTTACTTCAATTGAACGATTACTCTCATGCCACCGACTACTACATACAATCACTTGAGAATACAAAAGATTTAAAGGACACAGCCCTATTGGCCAGCCAGTACAAGAAGCTGGCACAAACCTTCGAAAAAACAAACAACAGCGACAAAGCACTGGAATACTACTTCCAATCAATTTCCTATTACGAAGAACTTGACGAACTACTCCTGATAGGTGAGATATATAATAGTATCGGAAACATTTACCTAAAAGAGCAAAACTTCGATAAGTCGATTGCCTACTTTACCAGATCGTACAACATTATAAAAGCAAACGATTTTACCAACACGGTTTTTAACCCAACCATTAGCTTAGGCAAAATTTACATGGCCAGAAAAGATTTCGATCTGGCGCAGAAATTTTTCGACGAGGCCTATAAAGAGGAAAATGAGCAGAATAATAAGCTGGGTATCTCCAATGCAGAAATGCAGCTTGGCCTTTTGCAAAGTAAACTAGGTAATTACAACCTGGCTGAAACCTATTTTAATAAAGCCTTAACTGGCAAGCAAACAATTGGAGATGTGCAAGGTGTTATTGACCTACACATAAACATAAGTGAACTTCAGTACACTCAAAAAAACTATAAGAAAGCATTAGCGCATAATAGAGAAGCTCAATTATTAGCCAACAAATCCGGATCGGCAATTAAACTCTTAAGCATTTACAAATCGTATTCAACAATTTATCAAGCACAAAAGGATTTAACCAAGGCACTTGAATATTCTCAGAAGTACGCAACTTTAGCAGATTCAATTGCAACAGAAGAATTGAACAGCAACATTAATGAGTTTAATGAATTTATAGTACAATCGGTTAATCGTACCAACGAGCTATTAGAGATTGATAATCAGAAGCAACAACATCTCATTAACAAGAAGGGATTTTTGGTAAATTTCATCATTACTGGTTTTCTATTACTGCTGATAACCGCAGCAGTATTCTACTACTTCTCTAGAAAGCGCCTTAGGGACAAAGTTGAAATTGATACCCAAAAGAAACTTTATGACGAAATGCTGGTAAAATTCCAGAGCTCAGAGGAGAAATACAAAGCGGTTGTTGATCAAACGCATGACATTATCTACATCCAAAAGAAAGACAGAATAATATTCGCAAATAAACAAGCCATTGAAATTTCAGGTTACACACGCGACGAATTTTACGAGAAGAAAGTTACCGAACTAATAGCCCCTGAAGATCTTGACGAACATTACGAGAGAACACTGAATAGAGAAAACGGAGACAATCAGCTTCTGAAGTTTAAAGCCAAGTTAAAGGACAAGCATGGTACTATAAGAACCTTTGAGATACTATCGCGCCAAATAGAGCTTAATAATGAAATTGTAATTCTAGGCAGCGGTCGCGACCTTACCGAACATGAAGCCACCGAAGACCTGCTGCACAAAAATGAGCAGCTCTATAAGAGCTTGGTCCAAAACTCACCAAATGGAATTATTTATATCGACACGAATGGTAATATCATCGAAAAAAATAAATCTGCTTTTAACCTGCTTTCGATAAATAATGAAGCGATTTATGGCTCTGTTAATTTTTATGAGATTTTCCCGGATGCAAACTCAATTATATTTAGCGACATTGACAAATGCATTAACAAGGGAGAAATTATTAATAATGCCATTTTGCTTGACATAGATGGCAAGCGTACCTACTTAAACTATTACCTCTCTCCACTATTCAATAAAGATGGCAGTGTGTATTCGCTCATTATGAATTTTGAGGACATTACTGAGAAAAAGAAATTTGAAAACGATCTGATGATTAGTGAGGAACGCTCAAAACTTGCTTTTGAAGGTACCAATCTGGGATTGTGGGATTGGGATATCAGCAGTGGGAAAATGATCTTCAATAAGGTATTTTATCACTTGCTGGGCTATGCTCCTGGTGAGATTAAAAATACCAGAGATGCACTGGATCCACTAACATCGCCAAGCGACAGGGACAAGATTAAGGCACTTATTCAAAATCATCTCAATAACGAAAGTGATTTTTATAAGCACGAATACAAGGTGCTTACTAAAAACGGAACATGGACATGGATTAGCGATCAAGGTAAAGTTGTTCTTAGAGACAAAGACAACAAACCATTAAGAATGGTAGGAACCATAAGAGATATTACCCTCCAAAAAACAAGCGAAGAGAAAGTACTGCAATCGGAGAAAAAATACCGTTCCTTGATTGATAACATGCAAGATGGGGTATTTATCTTTCAGGACTTTGAAGTTAAGTTTGCAAACGAAGCATTAGCTAATATGCTTGGTTATACTATTAGCGAATTAAAAAAGATGTCAATTACTGAAATGGTTGTAGAAGAGCATTTGAAAACCATTAAGGATCGTCATAAATCGCGCATTGAAGGCGTTAAAACCGACTCGAGCTATGAGATTGAAATGATCCATAAAAATGGGAATAGAATTTTTGTAAGCCTAAGTGTTGGTGTTGTACATTACAAAGGCAAACCCGCAAGTCATGGAACTGTAAAGGATATTACGGAAAGTAAAAAGTCTCAATCAATATTAAAACAGTCAGAACTAAGCCTGCGCGATGCAAATGCTACTAAAGACAAATTCTTCTCGATTATTGCACATGATTTAAAGAACCCGTTCAATGCTATTATGGGCTTCTCCAATCTGCTTTATGAAGACTTTGATGATTTTACTGAAACCGATAAACGAAAGTTTATTAAAAACATTTGGGATGCAGCCGAAAGCACCTATAAACTACTTGAGAATCTATTGCATTGGTCGCGGGCACAAACAGGTAATATCTCATACAAACCTGAACATGTTGACCTAAGCATTGTAGCAAACGAAAACATTACGGTACTTAAGCCTCATGCCGAAGGCAAACGAATTAAGTTAAGTTCCAATATTGGATACACCACCGAAGTTTTTGCAGATACCAACATGATTCACACGGTCATTAGGAATTTAGTTTCAAATGCAGTAAAATTTACTAAAAAGGGTGGAAGTGTGACCATAAGCAGTCGGGCAGATGGAGAGTTTGAACAGATTTGCATAACAGATACAGGTATAGGTATCAGCAAAGAAAATATCTCAAAATTGTTTAAAATTGATGAGCAATTTAAGACAGATGGCACAGCAAACGAGAAAGGAACCGGGCTTGGATTAATTCTGTGTAAGGAATTTGTAGAGAAGAACGGTGGCCGAATTTGGGTTGAAAGCGAATTAGGAAAAGGAAGTAAATTCTGCTTTACAGTTCCTAAGAAATCGGATCAACAAGCCTTACTCTAACACAAAGCTTAAACCATCATAGGCAAGAGCTACATCACTCGGAAGAGTTCCATTAACCTCATTATGCTTGCCAATTAAATGGCTAACATGTGTCAGATAAGCTTGCTCTGGTTTAATTTCCTCAATAACATGCAAAGCCTCGTTTATAGAGAAATGCGAAAAATGACTGGTATTTCTTAAGGCATTCAAAACAAGAACTTTTACACCTTTTAGTTTTGTCAGCTCTTCATCAGAAATATAGCTAGCATCGGTAATGTATGCAAAATCACCCACCCTGAAACCAAAAACAGGCAATTTATGATGAAGGACTTCGATGGGGATTATTTGCGTATTCTTAATTTCCAGCGGCTCATTTTTAATATAATTTACAGTTACTCCTGGTGCGCCTTCATACTTATCTTCCTTAAAAATATAAGCGAACTGCCGCTTTATTTCCGCTATAACGGATGGTCTACCATAAATTGGTATGTCTTTTCTAAGCAGATAATTGAATGCACGAATATCATCCAGACCTGCTGTATGATCACGATGTTCATGCGTAAACAAAATGGCATCAACATCTTTAACCCCCGCCTGTAACATTTGAGATCGAAAATCAGGCCCACAATCAATTACCAATTTTAAATCATTAGTCTCAATCAATACAGACGACCTGAGGCGTTTGTCTTTACTATCATCCGAAAGACAAACATCGCAATTGCATCCTATAACCGGGACACCCAATGATGTGGCAGTCCCCAGAATGGTAATTTTTATTCTACGCATACTTGTCATTAATCAAAGGTATTAATTATTACAAAATAGTATAATAAAACAGAAGAGGCTCCTTGCTCATCCCCTATATTGGTAAATCATATTTAACATATTCTTAATCTGG
This sequence comes from Bacteroidales bacterium, assembly GCA_041584015.1. Classification (GTDB taxonomy): domain Bacteria; phylum Bacteroidota; class Bacteroidia; order Bacteroidales; family M50B96; genus JBFHES01. The sequence goes on along the minus strand of JBFHES010000214.1, from coordinate 2,203 downwards.
CTAGCGTTGCTAATTACAGCGCATGGTTTTAATTCCCAATCAATTAATAATTGTTGCAAAACATATTTTTTTGTATTTTGTTGATGTGATCTAAACTACTTTGACATGAACAAACAAATAAGTTACATTTACCTTATTGTTACCTCTGTCTGCCTATTGACTCTAACTTCTGGTTTGAAAGCCCAACTTGTTATTAATGAATATTCGTGTGCAAATATTTCTGATGTAACAGACAACTACGGGGAATACGAGGATTGGATTGAACTTTACAATGCCGGCGCATCGGCTATAGATATAAGTGCCTATTATTTAAGCGACAGATTAAGTAATCCGTTAAAATGGCAATTCCCTGCGGGAACAAGCATTAATGCAGGCGCATATCTGTTGGTTTTCGCATCAGCACGAAATGAATCCGGTGGTGGCAACTATCACACAAATTTTAAGCTAACTCAAACTAAGAATGAACATATCATAATATCAGATCCATCAGGTGCTACTGTTGATGTCACCCAAATAATCCCAACACAAAGAAATCATTCCCGTGGAAGGGAAATAGATGGAGGCAATACCTGGAGCCTTTTTATGAACAGCAGCGCTAATGCCAGTAATTCCAATCCTTACGCTGAATATGCAACAACTCCTATCTTTAATATTGAAGCCGGCTATTCCGCTACATCCATTGGCTTAGAGATTAGCTCACCAGATCCTGATGTTATAATAAGGTATACGGATAATGGCTCAGAGCCGGTTGCAAGTTCAACAGAAGTTACCGGGCCTATTAATATAAGCGTTACAACCGTAATTAGAGCGCGATCATTTCCTATCTCAAGTACCATTCCCGCTAGTTTCATAGAAACAAACACCTACTTTATTGGCGACCAACATACCATTGATGTAGTCTCTATTTGTGGTGATGATTTAGCAGCATTACTGAATGGGAGTTATTCTTCACCAGATGGCGCTTTCGAATTATTCGATAAGAACATGACTCTTCTGGCGGAAACCACAGGCGAATACAACAAGCATGGGAACGACTCATGGGCCTATTCTCAACGAGGCATCGACTTTATTAGCCGCGATGAGTATGGATATAATCATGCGGTTAACCATCAAATTTTCGATTCTCGCGACCGTGAAAGTTTTCAGCGCTTAATCTTAAAAGCTGCAGCAAATGACAATTATCCATTCGAAGATGGTGCTCACATTCGAGACTCTTACGTGCACATGTTATCGCATCATGGTGGACTAAATCTTGACGTCCGAACACATGAATCCTGCATTTTATATATGAATGGTAATTATTGGGGAGTTTATGAAATACGCGAGAAAGCAGATGATCATGATTTTACTGAATACTACTTTGATCAAAGTGAAGACGACTTACAATATTTAAAAACCTGGGGTGGTACGTGGTCTGAATATGGTGGAGCACAATCGCAAACCGATTGGGATGATCTAAAAAACTACATTCTCACCAATGACATGACCGTTCAGGCAAACTTCGATTATGTTACATCGCAATACGATTGGACAAGTTTAGTAGATTATGTTGTGCTGAATTCATATGTAGTATGCTCCGATTGGCTAAACTGGAATACAGCCTGGTGGCGCGGTTTTAATACCAATGGAGATGCGCAAACCTGGCGCTATGTACTTTGGGACATGGATGCAACTTTTGGTCATTATATAAACTACACTGGAATACCTAATACCAACCCTAATGCCGATCCATGTAATCCAGAGGGTTTGAACGATCCCGGTAATCAGGGACACATTCCAATACTCAATGCTTTATCGTTAAACGAAACATTTCGTCAGTATTATGTTTCCAGATTTATCGATTTGTCAAATACAGTTTTTAACTGCGATTACATGCAAAACATGCTTGATAGTTTGATTGAGATTATTGAGCCGGAGATGGATGCACAATGTGCTAAATGGGGCGGAACATATGCAATTTGGCAAACTGAGGTTGAGGAATTAAAGCAATTCATCGATCAGCGCTGCATTGATTTGTCCGATGGTTTGATCGATTGCTACGACTTAACCGGCCCATTTGATGTAATGTTTAAGGTAGAACCCGAAGGAATTGGTGAAATAAAAATTAACTCCATCTATCCAAATGCTTATCCTTTTACCGGTACCTATTATGGAGATATTGACATACTTCTAAAAGCAGAAACTGAAGTATCCGGGTATGTTT
>JBFHES010000213.1:0-7979 GCA_041584015.1 Bacteroidales bacterium | reverse complement strand
TTGTCGGATGAATTGATCAAGCAATTTCAAATTGGAGACGTTCTTGGTATATTGCCCGTTCATTCTTGCTTAAGTGCTAATTTACTGCGGAATAGTTTCAGTATTCAGGAATAAGTAGATTTCTAATATTTCTTTGCAATATAATTTGAAAGATTAAAAAACAATCCTATTTTTGCAGTCCGAAAATTTGATAGAAAAAGATAAAAGGGCAAACAAATGAAAAGAACGTTTCAACCTTCGAATAGAAAGAGAAAGAATAAGCATGGTTTCAGAGAGCGCATGGCAACTGCTAATGGCCGTAAGGTTGTTAACGCCAGACGTGCTAAAGGTCGTAAGAGAGTAACAGTTTCTGACGAGCCACGTCATAAGGTTTAATTAAACCCTTTCTTTAAAGATATACAGGTAGAAGTCATTGGCTTTTACCTTTTTTTGTTTGTGTGTCCTGACCATATGGTTGGGATTTTTTATTTTCAAAGCCAGATTTAGCAGAAGGATTTATTGTTTTACATCATATCTTATTATTTCTTTATCATCGGTAGATTTGATATAATTGCATAAGCAGAAATCACTTAAAATATATGATAATGAAGGAAACACCTATTGATTATAATATAGTTAAAAGTAAAATTGAAGAAAGCGGACTTGAACAGGTTGGTAGCGGCACTATTCGCGAACTGGTAAGAGTTGTAAATAATATTGAGAAAGCAACGGGCGAAAAGTTCATCCGCATGGAAATGGGTGTTCCCGGTATTATGCCACCAGAGATTGGTACTAATGCAGAAATTGCTGCGCTTAAAGCTGGTGTTGCTTCAAAGTATCCAATGATAGAAGGGATTGCGGAACTAAAGCCTGAGATATCTCGATTTGTAAAATTATTCCTTAACATTGATGTAGCGGAGCAGGGATGTATCCCAAGCGTTGGATCAATGCAGGGCGCATATGCTGCTTTCCTTGTGGCCAGCCGCCGTGATGCCAAGAAAGATACCACCTTGTTTATCGATCCGGGTTTTCCTGTGCAAAAGCAGCAAATGAAGGTGATCGGTTTGAAGTACGAAACTTTTGATGTTTACAATTATAGAGGTGAATTATTGCGCGAGAAATTGGAGAGTTATTTATCAGATGGTAATATCTCAACTTTAATTTACTCAAACCCAAATAACCCATCATGGATTTGTTTTACTGAAACAGAACTGAAGATAATTGCCGAGATGGCAGATAAGTATGATGTGATTGTGATTGAAGATTTGGCTTACTTTGCTATGGACTTCCGTAAGGATTATTCTGTTCCGGGTCAGGCGCCATATCAGCCATCGGTAGCTCATTATACAGACAATTATATGTTGCTTATCTCAAGCTCAAAAGCATTTAGCTATGCAGGACAACGCATTGGAGCAATGGTGATTTCTGATAAGCTTTACAGTCGTCATTATCCGGATTTAAAGCGTTTCTTTTCTTCCGATGAGTTTGGGTATGCTATTGTATACGGAGCTCTTTATGCCTTATCGTCGGGTGTTGCACATACGGTACAGTATGGTTTTGCGGCCATGTTAAAAGCGGTTAACGACGGAACGTTTAGTTTTATCAATGATGTTAAGGTTTATGGCGAACGTGCTAAGTTTATGAAAAAAGCATTTACCGATAATGGTTTTGAGATTGTTTATGATAAAGATGAAGACAATCCGATTGCTGATGGTTTTTACTTTACAATTTCATATCCGGGTATGAGCGGAGTTGAGTTGATTGAAGAATTGCTGTATTATGGTGTTAGTGCTATCTCCTTAGATATTACCGGAAGCGAGCGACATGAAGGACTTCGCGCCTGTGTTTCGCAAACGCATGAAAGTCAGTTTGAGGCATTGGAGTACAGACTTAAAGAATTTAACAAGCATCATCCGATAGGATAGAGGTCTTGGTTAATAACATACAATAGAAGGTTCACTTTTAATTAAGTGAGCCTTTTTGTTTTTATTTGAAATTTCCGGTGGGTTTGAATTTATATACCAAACGCAAATAATTCAGAATTGGAAGAGTATTTGATAGCGAACGTGTTTTAGCATCAACTCCGAATCACCTTGGCAGTTCACCTAAACCCGACTTCATTTGTTCATCTAAATTATATTTTCAATGGAATTCACGTTTTCCGCTACGCTCCAATTTTTCGCTTAATCGCAAAAACGAAGCAAAAAAGATCAAGGCTGCACGCTCTTCACTCAAAAAAGCTACGGTGATGACTTAAACTGTTTTAAACCGACCGGATTAAAATAAGAAACCCCGACAAGTTGCCGGGGTTTAAATATCTTGAAACAATCTGCTAAAAATTTAGCACTTGTTTTACTAGAATCTTTTTTCTTTAATTCTTGCTTTCTTACCAGTAAGCTCACGTAAGTAATAGATACGAGCTCTACGTACTTTACCATGCTTGTTAACTTCAATGCTATCGATAAATGGAGAATCTAACGGGAAGATTCTTTCAACACCAATACTTCCAGACATTTTTCTTACAGTAAAGGTTGCTGAAGTTCCAGTACCTTTGCGCTGTAAAACAACACCTCTGTACTTCTGGATTCTTTCCTTGTTACCTTCCTTAATCTTATACTGAACAGTGATAGTATCACCAGCACCAAACTTTGGATGCTCTTGTTTTCCGGCGAACTCCTGCTCAACAGCTTGCATAAATTTATTCATCTTCTTATAGTTTTTCTTTATTAAAACCTGGCAACATTACTCGCTTATGGTAAGAGGTTGCTTTTAAAGTGTCGCAAAAGTAATATAAATTATTAAATACTAGACACGTAATTGTTAAAAAATGAACAGTCGTTGCAAGTTTGTAAGGTAAAAAGTTAACAAAGTTGATGGTAGCCTAAAGTGCATGGTAGCTTAAAGTTTGTTGATGCTAGAGGCAAGTACTCTTAAGTAAAATAAAGAGCCTCGCTCATTGAATTGGAAGCGAGGCTCATTATATTTTAGTTTGATGTACTGTTAAGCTTTGTACTTTAAGAACTTTAAACTTTAGTCAATTCTAGTGACCATCGCCACCAACCATCTTTAGCTTGTCTCCTGTATCTTTAACAATCTGACGATACATTTCCTCGCTATAACCTGGTTGCTCTACTTTTGCTGGTGTGTAATATTGTCCTTCCGGTACTTCGGCAGCTACTTTAATATTACCATCCATGTACTTTGTGAATAAGTACTTGTAGAATTTCTTCCACTCGGTGGTTAAAGCATCACCTGTTGTACAAGAATAGCCTGTGATAAAATCCAGGCCTAATTCAGGATTAGCCTTATATAATTCAGCAGCAGCTTTATCAATTACATTAACGCTGGCAATGTACTTCTTTTCCATTTCCTGTTGTTTTTTCTTAATCTCAGGATGAATGTAACTATAGCGGGTATACGCTAGGTTTGATACTTGATTGAATACCCAGAAAGCCGCTTTATTGGTGAATTCCATCATGGAGCCATTTCCTTCTCGGAATGATTCAGGAACATCAGTTGATCCACAATACATCGGGAAATAAACAGTACTGGCAGCATCATCAACACTAAACCAATGGATTCCACCTACTGGATCAGGTAACCATGAACGCATTTGACTAACAAAAGAGAATCCTGTTTGCTGTGTTGCAGTTGCACGCTCGTTGCAATAGGTTGCACCATCAACTTTCCAGGTTAAAGGTCTCCAACGGTAAGGGTTACCAAATGGACCAGCACCAAAATCTTTGGTCATATCCAGCTCTGTTCCTTCCAGGTGGTCGCGCATGAAGTTCATTACATCATGAACAGAAATCTTATTGTCTGGCTTAATCCATAATGGCATGCGGTTGCTTGCATAACCAGTTTTATCATGCTGAATTTCTTTACCTGTTACATACGGTAGGTATACATCCATGCCACTTTTTACATCCTTAAAGAAAGACCAAACACGGATTTCGCAGAAACGAGCGCCACCGAAATCAACAGGAGCATACGTATCTGAGAAACTAAAATCTTTGTCTTTTCCTTTGTACCATTTTTTCTTTTTGGCAAACTCAACTACATCCATTGAGTGGAAAGTAGTTTGCTCTTTGTTGAACCAGTCGTTCTCTTTCTGAATAGGGAAAGTGGTTATTCTTGCCTGGTTAGCATGTCCGGATACATATCCATCAGGAATTAAACGAGCTACCCAAACAGCACCTTTTTCACCTTCACCTTTACCAATCATTTCCATCATCCAAACTTCATTCGGATCGGCAATAGAGAATGATTCACCAGAACTGTAGTATCCGTACTCTTCGAATAATTCAGCAATAACCTTGATGGCCTCGCGCGCATTCTTGGCACGTTGAAGCGTTACATACATTAAGCTACCATAATCTATAATTCCTGAATGGAACTTGCTTAATTCTTTTCGTCCACCATAAGTTGTTTCACCAATTGATAACTGAAACTCGTTCATGTTTCCAACTACTGAATAGGTATGAGGAACCTGCTTAATTTTACCTAAGAATTTTCCAGTATCCCATTCGTAAATATCCAGCATACTTCCGGCAGCGTGGTCTTTTGCAGGGAAGAAATACATTTCACCATATAATACATGCGAGTCGGCTGCATAGGATATCATGGTTGATCCATCAGTTGATGCACCTTTCGTAATCAGGAAATTGGTACAGGCAAATGTTGAGGTTGCTCCCAATAGCATTACTACCAGAAGGCTTGACATTAATCTTTTCATATTATATCTATTTGATTTCTGTATATTCATTGGTTAGCAAAAATAGGAAAATATAGCAATTGAGCATCAATCGCTTTTAAAACATGTGAACTGCACTGGAATGTATGTTTTATCTGCTGCAACCTAAATGCAATTATTTATGTCTTGAATTTGAGCGTTAGTGAATTATCAACTATTAATAAGATACTTTGGCATCGTGTCTGCTTAATTATGTTTATCTTTAGAATAGGTGATTTTACTAACAAATCAGTCAGAAGCCGCACTATTAAACTTATTTATTATGAAAACTGTATTCATTATCCTTTTTACGAGCCTGCTTGGGTTTCAGGCCTTATCACAAGATGCTCCGGTCCTTTACGGAATTTATGAGTTTGATATTGGTGATGTGTTTCATTATAAAGATAACGAAGGCTGGGTAGCTGAAGAGGATCGAAAGGTCATCAATATAACAATACTTGATAAATGGTATCAGGGACGTGACAACGTTTGTTACAAAAGACAAAATCAGACATCAAGGACTTTGACTAATAATTATACGGATTCAATTTATTATTATAGTTCAAATAATATAGATACTGTTTGTTATCCCAATTTATTGGAATGGGAAATTAGCAATGCTATGTTTACATCTTCTTTTACCGATGCTAGCTTATACAATGGAAGAATGATTTATGATTTTTTTATGTCGGACCTGTATTGTGAATATTGGTCTAATTATTACGTGCCAGGCTTAGGCAAAACATACCTATATATGGATTGTACAGGAGGAGGTAATCCCTGGTGGCTTTTTAGGTTAGTATACTATAAAAAGGGCAGCGAAGAATGGGGAAATATGAGTCTGGTACAAGTTTCGGAAATAGATGAGGAGCACAAGATTCGTTTATACCCTAATCCTGTTTCATCGGTGCTTCATATTGAAAAGCTACCGGTAAGTGTTCAACAAATAAATATAATTGATGCGCTTGGAAGAGTTGTGCTTAGCTCAAAGGAATCGGAAATTAACGTTGAGCATCTTGAGCCGGGGATCTACTTTTTAAAAACTCAAATCGATGATAGGTCAATAACACAATCGTTTATTAAGAAATAAGGGCATTAAATGTGAGCCAGTCATAGCGTGAGCTATTAGCTAACTGTATAACTAAAATACTTATTATGAAAACTGTATTCATTATTCTTATTGCCAGCCTGCTTGGGTTTCAGGCCTTATCACAATTAATATTTACAGAAGAATCACCTACATTTGATCGACTTTTTGAGTTTGAAGTAGATGATGTTTTTCATTACAAGAAAGTTTTTGTGTCAACTTCTGAGGAAGGTGAGGAAATGACTAATATCACTATCCTGGATAAATGGTATCTCGATAATCGGAAGGTCTGTTATAAAAGGCTTAATAAGCATTCTAGCCACTATTGGCAAAGTTGGACGGATACGACTCTTAATACTTTTACAAAAATTGATACTGTTTGTTATACTAACTCTTACAGTGTTTACGAAGAGTACCTATATAATTATTCTTATACGGACTCATCGCTTTATCATGGAAGGGTTTGTCATAAGTTTAGAACGGGTAATTTTTTACCAGGTGATGTTGACTGTGATCAAGCTATGACTTTTGTTACAGAGCTGGGCTTAACCTATCACGCGATTCAGTGCGAAGGAGGAGGTAGTTCTTGGAGTACTATGAGTTTGATCTACTATAAAAAGGGCAGCGAAGAATGGGGAAATTATTCACCCGTACAAGTTTCGGAAATAGATGAGGAGCACACGATTCGTTTATACCCAAATCCTGTTTCATCAGTGCTTCATATTGATAAGCTACCGGCGGTTGTTCAGCAAATAAATATAATTGATGCGCTTGGAAGAGTTGTGCTCAGCTCAAAGGAATCGGAAATTAACGTTGAGCATCTTGAGAATGGTTTGTATTTTCTAAAGGTTGAAACAATTGATCAATCAATAACACAATCGTTTATTAAGAGATAGTGGATCATTGAATTTAACAATAAAACTTACGCTTAAAAAAAGCCCGCCAAATGGCGAGCTTATTAATATTTTAGCAAGTCAGGGTTTCACTTGAAGTGAAGCCCTGACTGCATTGTCTTATTGTAATGGAGTAATTACTTCCATTAATTCTGGTAAGTCCATACCTAAGTCTTTTAGGTGCTCAATAGTTGGAATACCTTCTTTTGTCCAACCACGACGAGCATAAACTGAATCCAGTAATTGCTCGTACTGATCTTCTCTCCACTTACGTGTGTGAGCCATTCTGTCTTCTAACGACATTCCTGTTGGATCTACACCAATTACTTCTTTCAACTTCTTGTCATAGAAATCCTCTTGTGACATGTACTCCTCAGGAGTTACAGGGCCTGCTGCACGGTAAGGCTGTGCATCATGCTTACGTAAACCGTATCCGCGACGAATATTGAAAATACGCTGGAAGTTATAAACACGCTCAGACTGACGGATCATTTCTTTCTTGTCGAAATCTTTTCCGGTTACCGCTTTGTAAATAGTTACATAGTTATCAACGTGCTCAGGTACCTTAGCTGGTTCATCAGAGTCAGCGTTAGATTCTGGTTCAACGTCGTTCCAAGGTAACTTACATAAACCTACCAAACCAAACCAAGTACGGAACATTGGGAAGTAATGCAATGCTTCAGCTTTGTCGGCGAATGTAGGAATCTGGTTGTTTACCATATCCATAAAGATCAACCAAGCCTCATCGTGCTGTGGTCCTTTGTTGGTCATTGCATAACCACCTTGCTGCGCTAATGATTCTTTAGAAACATACTGGCTGTATTCCAAACCTTTATTTTCCATACCAATGTCTTGTAAGAATGAAGCTTCGCCCCAACCTTTCTCAACAAACATTTCTTTCATCTTGCGAATACCAAGACCTGCAACTAAACCAAATTTCTCGCCGCGAGCCAATTGGTGTAATAATTCCATTGAGTCTTCTTTGCTTCCGAAGCTAAGGTCTAATCCACCACATCTTTCTTTGTTCAAGATACCGGCTTCGAAACATTCCATAACGAATCCCATAATGGTTCCCCATGTAATGGTACAAATACCGTAAGTATCGCAATAGAAGTTTGATTCGATAGTCCACTCAGGATCAAAAATACCCATGATAGAACCTAGAGATGAAGATGTTTCATACTCTGGTCCGTCAACAATTACTTTGTCGCCAGCATATGGTCCTGATTTCAATAAGAAATCGTCAACACCTTTTGCACATGACATGTTACAACCAATCCAACAGCCA
>JBFHES010000212.1:0-8024 GCA_041584015.1 Bacteroidales bacterium | reverse complement strand
CCGGGGATCTACATCGATACCATGCAAACAATCTATGGTTTAGATAGCGTAGTCGAACTTAGCTTCTCACATATTCCTGCTCCTGTCGTTGAGCTCCAACCCTTCCCTACAGATACCATTTGCATTGAAGAGGATTTTGCCTTTTTACCGATGGCAACACCAGCAGGCGGTACCTACCAAGGCAATGGCATTGTTGGTAATGAACTCGATTTATATGCAGCAGGGTTAGGTATGCAAGAGCTTATATACACTTATACAGATACAGCAACAGGCTGCAGTAATTCCGATAGTGCGGCAATTGAAATTGTGCTATGTTTGTTAGTTGAGCAAATTGGCGCAGCTTTAAATTGCAAAGTGTTCCCAAATCCAACAAACGGTTTGTTATTTATTAAACTCCCGGAAACGTCAGACCAAGCAACCTTGATACAATTATTTGATGGCAGAGGACGGGCACTTTACAGTAATACCTTGGTTTCTAAATCAGCTACAATTCAGCTGCAAGCTTATCCTCCGGGTATTTACTACTTAAAAATACAGTCGGGCGAGTCGGTAGAAGTTCGTAAGGTAATATTAAATTAAGTTGCCCTTTCAGGGCGTACCTTCCACGAATCTAAATCCATAACCTAAGGCGACACTCCGCTTTGCCTTGGGCTGAAATTAGCTGGGATTTCAGCCCAAAGAACATGTTTCTCATTGTTTGGCTTAGCGTCCTCGCTACGTCAGAGAATCTGCGACCTCTGGTAGCATAGCAGAATTATGAAGTTCATGTAGTTTTACACAGGCCAGAGGCCTTGACTAATATGACAAAGCGAGGACGCTATGCCGAACGGCGAATCTAAACCAGATCCAGATTAGCGATCAACTCGTTTTGTAAAAATAAAACCATTCTTCTCATACAACACTTCTAATTGTGGATAGAGTTCCAGGTAGCGCTGCTTGCGATGAATCTTCATTACAAAATAGGCGGGTTTGTCAATATCTCCTTTGAGTAACCAATCCTTATCAGCCGCCATTTTATTTGTGCTTGGTTCTATTTTTGAATAAAAATGCTGAGCATAACTCTTGTATCCTAACGTTGCAACATACACATCTTCCTGCGCTAAAGATTCGTAAAACTCAATGGCTGCATTTTGCGAATAGCCCTCAATCTTAGGCGTAATAAACAATACTGTTGCATAGGTGAACACAGCGGTTACGGCAAACACTCCGTTAATCTTGAGGCGATTTTGCCGAGCGATAAACAGGAAGTAAATCAGTCCGCCAAGAAAGAATACACCAATCAACCCCTCCCATCCAAACCAACTTACATTGGCATTAATATTTGCTAAAGCAAAATCATCTTTAATATAATCGGCAAGATTTACCTCTTGCTTGATATTTTCAATTTGAGAAACAGCTATGATTAACAAGGCATAAACCGTTGCAATCAATAAAATTAGCACCTTGCTAAACATTGAAACAAACTTGTTACCCTTCAGCAACTTATAAGCATAAACTGCCGCAATAAAGCTTAATGGCAAATAAGCAAGTGAACTATAATGAACGATTTTAGTTCGCACAATCGTAAATAGAATAAGCACTACCCAAAACAGGTATTTCATCCATTTTGTATAGAGATTGTATTCAAGCGAATTGCCCGAACGCTTCACCAGATATTTTAAGGCAAACACCGAAGCAGGAAAAACACCGATCAACATCACCACAAAATGATACAAGAGAAAACCTCCATGCCCGGCATCTTTGGTTTGAAACAATCTGATTTGATAAACAATAAAGTCTTGAATAATGGTAAAGTTGCCATTAAGTATTTGCAGGATAAACCAGAAACCACCGACAAAGGCCAATATTAACGTAAACACCAATACATCGCGAAAGCTTGTTTTTATTCTGAAGCGTTGAGAAATAATATAAACGGCAAATACCAATAACATGATTAACAAGGCTACCGGTCCTTTGGTTAGAATTGCCAAACCCATGTACAAGGCTGACAAGGCCACATTTCCTAACCTGGTTTTAGAATAGATAAAGTAGTATGCAAAATGTGTGATGCTTGCAAAAATGAACAGATTAAACCATGGATCGATTAATCCGGACTTGAAATAAAAAAACGGCAAAATGCTTCCGGTATAAACAAGCATCCATAAATAGCCGAAACGTTGATCAAATAATTTCCGGCCAACTCTAAAGAGCATGAGTAAGGTAAACACGCCGCAAATGGCATTCGGAAACCTGGCAGCAAACTCATTAATCCCAAAAAGTTTCATCGACACCACCTGCATCCAGATAAATAGAGGTGGTTTTTCCCAGAAGGGTTCATAATTAATTTGTACGGTTAAATAATCACCAGACATGATCATCTCACGTGCCGACTCGGCGAAGTTAATTTCATCCCAATCGAACAGATGTACACTTCCTACAAAGGGTAAAAACAGCACCAAACCCGCAAGCACTGCCAAGATGATGGCTTTAATATCGAATCTCACTTTTTCTTAAACAATTGAATGATTGAAAGATCTAACCATGGTTTTGTCCAACGATTACTCAGCCACAGAAAAAACAGGGCGCAGGCAATCCCAAGAAAGGAGCCTGCCAGCACGTCCTCAGGGAAATGCTGTGATAAATAAATACGTGAATAACCTATGGTAATGGCCAGGGCAAACAAGAGGAATTTAACAATCAGATTACGGCTGATTAAGGCCAATCCGAAAAATAGCACAAAGGCCGATGTTGTATGTCCTGACGGAAAACTATAAATCAGATAGTTCTCAAATCCGGGCACTTTGTAAATTTCTATTCCTTGCTCAGCAAAATGTTTGATTGGACGATACACATCATCGAAAACTACCCGCTTTAGAAACTGCACCAGTATGCCTGAAAAGGCATAAGCAATGGCGAGATATAGAGCTGTACGAATTTTCTTAAAGGTAAAAAGTGGAATGAATGCCAAAGCAAAAAAGCCATTGCCAATTTTACTCATCACCTTAAAGAAACTATTGAGGAAATCAGTATGATAAGGCGTTACCGTTAAAAAGCTAAGGTTCTTTGGATAAATAAGCAACAAAGCCAAACCAATAAAAGCCAGTAACAGATACACCATTAACAAAACACGATTCTCTTTCAGGATCAACTTCATACTTATTATTAAGGGGGCAAATATAACAATTAGCAGAATGCTGTTATCAGAGAATTGTATTTAGATGCACATTTGTACCGCATCAATTTTCGCACAATAGCTATTGCACACACTTACATTTACCGCTGCAGCTAATGCAATAATATGCCTGTATACAACTATTAATGACTATGCAAACTCTCTTCGAGCAATGGATGATTCATGGCTATGCTCGGCTTTTTGCTAAACGACCAGGCGAATACATAGGCAAACAAACCAATATAACCCAGGAAGCTACCAATCTCAATAAACCCAATATTCAGCTCGTGCAGCGTTCCTACAGTTACCTGCATGTACACATCAACATATTGTCCCAGCATTATAAAAATCATCAATGCAATAAGCAGATTTTTGCTCTTGGCAATTTGCCCTGTTAATAGCAAGAGGAACGGAATAATCCAGTTTACAATCAGCTCGGTATAAAACAGAGGCGTGAATTCTCCCTTTGTTCTTGGCATATAATAAATGGTTTCCTCAGGAATGTTGGCATACCAAATAAGGATGTATTGCGAAAACCACATGTAAGCCCAAATAATGCATAATAGTAGAATATACTTGGAGAAGTCGCGCAAGTGCGATGTATTAATGAATGGCAAATAGCCCATTTTGTTAAGCAACAAGGCCAATAACAGAATTAGCACCAAGGCATGATAAAAGCCCATTACAAAATTACGCAAGGCAAAAATGGTACTGAACCAGTGTGCATCAATAGACATAATCCAATCGAATGAGGCCATGGAAAAGGTGAGTGCCAGCGTGAAAATATATACCTTGGAATAAAACTCCGATTTCTTAAAAAAGTCGATGCCACCAACTGTATCTTCCTTGAAAGTATATTTACGTAACAATTGTGTAAGGCCAATCCATGCAATAAAATAGATAAAGAAGCGGATGATGAAAAAGGGCACATTCAGGTATGGAGCCTTGTGCTGCAGTAGCGGATCATGCGCAACAGCATCGGCATGCGACCAATGATACAGCGAATGTAAGCCAAACATAACAGGTATCATTAAAATGAATAATACCGGAAAAAAGTTAGCAATGGCATGTGGTATTCTGTTGAACCCAACCGACCAGCCTGCCTGTACAACGTTTTGCAATGCGACAAAAAATGTTGCCCCAATTGCCAGCGCAATAAAATAATAATTGTTAATCAATAGATTGCTCCATCCACGCTCCGGATGTGTTGCAAAGGCATACGCAAAAGCTATTAAACCGATGCCCATTAATGCAAAGGCTACAATTTTAAATTTCGGCGATATAACAAGTTTTTGATCCATTTTATTTAATTTGATGGATGAATATCTTTATTTCTTAGCAAGCTCAGTTCTAATGTAAGTAATGATCTTCCAACGATCGTCACGTTTTATTTGCGATCCGTGTGCGCCCATTAAACCAGAAATTGACCCGGTGGTAATAACATGATAAATTTCTCCATCGGGCTTTGCCTGCACATAATCTTCGATAAGCGGTGTTGGCCTTACAGGAAACAATTTACTGGTGTACAAATGTCCTTTGCCATCTCCTTCAATTCCATGACAACTTGCGCAAAAAATATCGTATTGATTCTTGCCACGACTTAAGTTTTCAGGTGTTGCTTCCATTGGGTTCACGAGTTCTATTCCAGCCAAGGTTTGACCATCAGCCGATCGGGCTTTGTATGGATAGGGCATAAACCCTCGGGCAATAGTTCCGGCAACCGGCATCTGATTGGTAACACTATCCCGAAAAACCGTATTCTCAGAATACGCATCACTCGGCTCAGAATAATACATATCGGGCATGTATGCCCAACCGGGATGATTCCTGTCGTGATTACATGAACTAATTAAGCCAATCCCAAAAATCAGGAGGAACAGCCATTTCTTCGAATATTGTTTCCTTACTTCCATAAAGATTATTCCTTAATAATTATTTCTTCTTCAACCTCATTTACCTCTGTGGCGCCACTATCCGTAAAAGCTTTTTTAATCACCTCAATTTCCACGGCCGACAATTTCTTATCCTTATCAACAACAATTATCATTTTGTCGTCGGTTGATCGTGGGTCGAGCACCGTTACCTCTTTACCCGGATATAGCTTTTGCCTGATAAAAAAGGTTAAGAAAGTAAGTAAGGTTGCTATAAATATTGTTGCTATAAATAAGATGATGATAAACGACAAAGAATTAAGTGGCTTGCCACCAAACTTAAGTGGGTAGCTAACTACCGATGTCCAGTACAAGAAGGCAAAAGTGAGACAGACGCCAATGGCTCCGTAAATAAAAGTGGCCAGCGGCATTCGCGTTTTAAGCTTCAGTGCCTCGAATACACCATGAATCGGTATGGGTGTAAACACATCTCGTATTTGAATATTCTTACTTTGAATGTGATGGATGGCATCAACAAGTACATCCTCATCATCATAAACTCCTATAATATTAGTTCTGGTCATAATGATTTATTTACTGGTTTTTTTCAAAATACCTTTCACCTCGCTTATTGCAATCATTGGTATGTAGCGGAAAAACATTAGAATGCCCAACAAGAACAAACCAAGTGTTCCCGCAAAAATGCCAATCTCTACCATGGTTGGACTGTATGACGCCCAGCTAGATGGTAAAAAGTCTTTTGAAAGCGATGTTACCACAATCACATAGCGCTCGAACCACATTCCTATATTAATGAATATGGAAGCAATAAACACGACCGTGATATTCTTTCTAATCTTTTTAAACCAAAAGAGCTGAGGAATAAAGGCATTACAGGCAACCATCGACCAAAATGCAAATGTATAATCACCTGTAACTCGATTCTTCATAAATGTAAACATCTCGTATTCCTGTCCGCCATACCAGGCGATAAACAATTCTGTTGAATAGGCTGTGGCCATTATCAAACTAATAAAAGTTAAAATACGGGCAATGGCATCTAGGTGCCCCTGTGTAACATACTCCTGAAACTTGTAGACTTTTCGCACAATTATCATGAGAGTTAGTACCATCCCGAAACCTGAGAAAATAGCTCCGGTTACAAAGTATGGTGGAAATATGGTGGTATGCCAACCCGGCATTACCGAGGTTGCAAAGTCCATTGATACGATTGAGTGCACTGCAACAACCAATGGTGCAGCTAATCCTCCCAATAATAAAGAAGCGGTTTCGAAACGGAACCAACCTCTGGCTGATCCTACCCAACCAAAGCTGAAAAATCCGTAAACTTTCTTTTTAATTTTTGATGTGGTTGCATCGCGAATGGTTGCAAAGTCAGGGATCATTCCTATGTACCAGAAAACGGCCGAAGCCATTAGATAAGTAGTAATGGCCACAACATCCCAGAAAAGCGGGGAGTTAAAATTATCCCAAAGTGGACCACGTGTATTCCAATATGGCAGAATAAAAAATGCGTTCCAAATACGCCCCATGTGTAACATTGGAAACATACCTGCACAAAGCACCGCAACAACCGTCATAGCCTCAGCAGCACGGTTAATTGATGTTCGCCACTTTTGCCGCATCAATAACAAAAATATAGAGAAGGCAGTTCCGGCATGACCGATACCAATCCACCAAACAAAGTTGATGATCCCCCATCCCCAGGCCACATTGTTGTTTACACCCCAGCTTCCGATACCAACGGTAATAGTGGTATAAATTGCCCATCCTCCAAAGGCCATAGCGGCAAAAGAGATGGTTGCTGCAATATACCACCACAAGGGCGTTTTTGCGTAGAGTGGAGCCATAACATCCTGGCTGACCTGCCCGTATGTTTTGTTCCCCTCAACAAGAATTCCTCTGACTTTTTGTATATACATATCTAGTATTTAGATTAGCTATTCTTATTTCTCACCTTGGTTAAATAACTGGTTGATGGTAAAGTGTGCAAGTGCTCGAGTAAGTGATACTTGCGCTGACTCTTAGCTAATTTTGCCACTTCACTGTTCGGATCTTTTAGATTACCAAAAACGATTGCATCAGCCGGGCATGTTTGCTGACAAGCTGTTTTAATCTCGCCATCAGCCAACTCACGATTTTCTGTTTTAGCAACCAATTTCTTTTCCTGGATACGCTGAACACATAGCGAGCATTTTTCAACCACACCTCTCGAACGAACCACCACATCAGGATTCAACACCAATTTACCTACATCGGTACTCATGCTCTGGTTGTAATCGAATTTCTTGTTATCGGCATACTCAAACCAATTAAAACGGCGCACACGATACGGACAATTATTCATGCAATAACGTGTACCAATACAGCGGTTGTACGCCATTTGATTCAAACCTTCGCTTGAGTGCGGTGTTGCTGCAACCGGACATACATTCTCACAAGGCGCATTGTCGCAATGCAGACACATTAGAGGCTGGTGCAATACTTCCGGATTATCAAGATCATCAGAATAATATCTGTCTACACGAATCCAGTGCATGATTCTCCGGTTCTTCACTTCCTCTTTACCAATAACCGCCACGTTGTTTTCCGATTGACAAGCAATAACACAACTGGCACAACCCGTACAGGTGTTCAGATTGATGGCCATTCCCCATTGAAACCCTGTAAACTCTGGCTTTTCGTAAAGCGATGCATTTACAGCAGCATCCTTTGCGTGTTGCTCATTTCCTGCAGCCGCATTTTCTTTGTACTCATCAAGTGTGGTTTCACGCACCAAATCGCGTCCCTCAAGGGTATGATGTTCCTGCGTTAATGCCAAGGGGTAGGTTTTACCTTCCATTTTTTCGATGGTTACTTTTGCTCCCAATAATGATTTGGTACCACTGGCTGTATAACTCTATGGGAAGCTAGTCTTACCCACGTCATCCGCACCTTTTCCGGCACTGGTTCTTCCATATCCAATGGCAATTGCCGCTGGT
>JBFHES010000211.1:0-8079 GCA_041584015.1 Bacteroidales bacterium | reverse complement strand
TTCACGTTGATAAATACTCGCTTTAAACATTTGCTCGTATACAATGGCAGCAATGTACTGATGTGTTTTTATTTGCCGGGCAGTATGTGACATTCGCTTAAAGAGCTTCTCCTGATCCATAAAAATAATCAGGTTGCTTTCTTCCACCTGCGGGCTAATAAATATGCGGAGATCGATATCATCTGGGACAGCGGCAAAGTGAATTTTGTGAAGCGCATCTGCCTGATTAAATACGAGCTGGACGTTTGAAGTTTTTTTATTTGCCTTTTTCTTAATCACAAAGTCAGCAAGTTTAGGGTCACTGCTTAGATAAACAGTAATATCCGCTTCATCTTTATTGTCACAAAAATGAATGCCACTGTATGTTTCAATATCATTGTTAACAAAACAGATTATTCGTGCATTATTGTTTGGTTCTGTGGAAATGAAGTAATCAATTTGTGCCTGAATTTGCGGTTGACCAACAAGCAGAAGTAGTACTATTGCTAAGAATAGATTTTTCATTGTGTGCTGGTTAAATTGTTTTCACTAATATTTCGCAATATTAATCATTCTCTAATAACAAAATCATTTAAATCTGTTGATGTATCGTAGCTATGAATAACAAGAGTAGAATAGTCGAGTAATTCTAATTTTATCCAGGCATAAAAATCTAAAGTTTTTGCCGCAATGTAAAAAGGCCCAATACCAATAAGATCGTTCTGATCATAATGATAATAATTAGTATACAAAGTAGTAGGGAGGTTTGAATAACTGTACCACGCCAGCACAGACGACGAGATATATGTATAATTTAGTTTGTTAGTTATGGTATCATTTAATCTGAAAATTTTGGGTTGGTCGTAGTTGTAATTATCCCAAATTGCTTCATATGAGTTATTATAGTACCACCTTAAGTCTGTCTTATTAACATAGGCTATACTGGAGTTGTCAGTAGCAATAGAAAGCCTTTCATAGTTATATATTTCTACTCCCTCCATATGTTGTAGCGAACTATAGATATTAATAAAATCGGAACTATGATTACCTATTGGAATTGTATAAACGCCCTTATATAAGGTATCCATAAGAACGACTCGGGTTGGAGAAGAGTAAGAGGGAGACGTAGTAATATCCTTTTCGCAGCTTGAGAAAACTATTAAAATTGCGGCAGATATGAAAAGAAGCTTGAACTCTTCAAAATAGGAAAAAAGACTAGAATATTTCTTTTGAGATTTGTTTAGATACATAGTCATTATTCTTTAATTATTAAGTCATCTAGATTATTAGAGGTATGGTAGCTATGAACAACCATTGTGTACCTATTTAACACCTCAAGCTTAATCCATGCATATTCAGATGAGGTTCGCACAGCTATATAGAAAGGGGCAATTCCAATCAGATCATACCTTTCAAAACATTGATATGGTGTATTGTTCAAATAACTAGGCCCCTCATTCAAATACTGATTAATTATTAATTCAGATGATGAAAAGTCCATAGTTTGCCTTACAGTATCGAATTGGTTTAAGTTTACCACCTGATGGTATGTATGATAATAAAAGGAAGTATCTGGCGGTGCGTAAACATACCACGTGGTATCATGTTTTTCGATAAATGCAATCTCGCTATTATCGGAATAGATCGTAAACTGATATATTTCAGCAGTGCTACCCATGGCTTGTTTGGAGTTTATAATTACATGATCGTAACTATTACCGGTAATTGGAATGCTATAGAAACTCTTATGATTGCCCGTATGTAAGGTGTCCATTAAAGTAATAATTGTAGCAGAGTCCATCGTTACATCCGGTACAATATCAGAAGTTTCTTTTTCGCAACTAGAAATTGCGAGTGCTAGCATTAGTAAAACGAGTAAGTTTTTCATTTTCTTAATAGTTTAGAATCAACCACATCTAAGTTAAACATTATCTTATGTCTAAAATAACAGTTAACAATTAATTAATCTTCGTAGTTAGTTAATATTCATATAATAATTGCTCGCTCCAGCCATCAAGGTTTAATTTTATTTTGCTGTAATCATTGGCTTTTATTGGACTCAGATTGAATGAGCAGGTTTTTGAGATGAGTGCTTCGCATGAATCATCATCTTTGAAAGAGAGCCTGATCATTCTTTGAACCGGATATGATTCTGCGATGGTGCCCGCATCAATAAGCTTATATTCAATGGTACCACAACCGCCGCCATAGTTAATCGAAACAAGCAGACTGTCATTAACAATCTCTACCGATTCGAAATAAAACGGATCATCAGGTGCACTTTCATAAAGCGTATTGCTTATAATTATTATTGAAGTATCGTCTGTGTTGATATCGCTAATTGGATCGTCCTGACAAGCAATTAGAGTGATGAGAAAAAGAAATGGAAGAAATCGTGTCATAATGGATTTTTTACGGGTATTATTCTATGATGGAATTTCTGTGAAATGGTTGCTTAATGGATTCTCAAGACAGACCAGTCGGGTGGGAGTTAGGGAAAGAGGAACAGAAAGTGACAATCTTTGTATGCAGCAACTGTGGTTCAATAAAAAGGGGCACTGAATAAATCCAGCACCCCAACCCCAATTATTTTCAGTATTCTAATCTTAATTAGAGAAGAATGTAGGCTTAACGGTAAGCATTACCCAAGCCCAATTATTTAATTCGTCGGCACTTCCACCTCTGATTGTTTCCATTGTTTCGGTAGCTAACATGTGTGAATATCCACAAGCTATGCTGGCCATATCGTTGATCTTACGACCAATCACTAAATCTATTTCAGTTCCAAGATTTGCGTCCATTGCTTTTCCGTCTGCACCCATAACATCGGCTGCCGCAGAGAACATATGTACGAAACCTGTTAGTGAATAGGCACCTAATTTATAGTTAGCTTTTAAATATAGGTCATTTAAACCCACACTTTTCATATGTGATCCTACGTAGAAATAATCCATGAAGCCGTTGAATTTATGGTTCGTTCCGTAAAGTGGCTTGAAAGAGTTGTCTTCTGTTCCGTCGATCTGACTTGTACCCGATAATGCTTCGTAACCAGCATTTAAGCTAAACTTGTCCGATAATTTATAACCAGCTTCCAGGTGATAATACATGGCTGCTAGGTTGTCGCCCATCTGATAATAGAAGGTACCACCAACATTTAAGTTATCCTTTTTGTAAACCAATCTTGGACCAACTGTTTGAGAATACTTTGGAGCAGATGAAGTAGAATCTGAATTGAACTGCTCAACACCATTGTTTAGGAATAATACGCTTAGGTTTAAATCACCAAAACTATTGTTGAACCATAAGAATTGCATGGCCTTGTAGGCATCTGCACCTTGATATAGATTATTGCTAACCGTCGTGTTTTCGTTATAAGCCACACCGACATGTAATTTGAATTTCTTTTCGAACTTGAATAGAGCCAAATCATGCGAACGAGCCTGATGAGCCCAACCAACATTACCGAAGATTCGGTGGTCATCGTAAACCAGTTCCTGACGTCCAGCCTTTAATGAAAATGACTTACTGAACATTACTTCAGCCCATGCTTCGTGAACCGATGTACCGAAGTCGTGATTAGTTACCAATTGCTTTTCGTTTCCCCAGGTACGTACATCCTGCAAAACCAATTTAGTCTTCACCTTATCGCTTTTGTAGATGAAGTTAACTCTTGTACGTTGAGCCGTAAATAGAGATGCATCCTGATCAGGACCAGCCATGGCTTTATAACCATGGTTCATTTCTGTTCTTGGACGAAATTCGCCACTTAATGTAAATTGTGCGAATGTTGTTGAAACGCCCATCAACATTACGATTACTAATAAAAATGTAAATTTTCTATTCATAATTTTAGAATTAGATTTCAATTACGAAAAAAAGTAAAAGAATACTTGAATTCCAAATAAACATATTAGAATATACAGGTCTTAATCTTATTTATTATGGATATAAATACAGACTATAGTTTAAGATCTAGTCTGGACGGGTAGAAGTTTAGAGATTTTAAAAGATGTTGTGTTGGTTAAATATAGCACTTAATAGTCGCGACGATATATTTTACTCTCTTCCAAATATTGCGAGTTAGTTCCATCACCCACCAAAAATTTTGTTTTAAAATTCTCCTTCTCGTCAAGTCTTTGTAAGAATACTTCAAAATGCAGATGTGGCCCCGCCGACCATCCGACATTTCCGCTCATGGCTATCAGCTGGCCTTGCTCTATGGTATCACCAATACTGGCTCTGGCGCCACTTTGACGAATATGTGTGTAACTTGCAAAGGTGCCATCATCATGGTATATCATTATGTAATTGTTGAATTCTGCACATTTCTTTTTTGGACAGTTTACCGTGTTGTGCTGAACAAGTTTTACAACAATGCCACCGCGCACAGCATAAATTGGCGTGTTTAGCTCACAATTAAAATCGAGCGCATGCTGATTGCGATGCGAGAAAGATCCATTGTATCCTTGTCCTATTAATTGTTCGGTTCCTGTGTCAAAGGGTAAATAGTATTCGAAATTCTTATCGTAAGCCGTTTGTAAATGATTGCCAAAGTTTAATTTGGATTGATAGGAGAATTTATAACCTTGCTTACTGTTGATACTACGAAGCTCGGTGAGTACAAATGCCTTGCTTCGTGCAGGCACCAGAAATACCTTGTTATTACCGTTGCTTGATTTCATGTTCACAAGGTCGAATTCAATTGCGACAGAAACTGGGCAATACATTTCGTTGTCGGCAATTATCTGATACCCATTGTCTATTTCTTGATAGCTCAGATTAACGGGGAGTTCCTGTGCACTACTTGTTATGAAGATGAATAAACTGAATGTTAAAAATAATGCTTTCATAGGTGATGATTTATTTCTGTTATCTAAATGGATATGCGCGGCTCTTTGTTTTACAATTGTGGTGTTTTAACATCCGCTCATGGTAGCACAAAATAATTGAGCTTCTCTAAAGAACGCTACTTGATAATTAAAATTTTAATTGATGCTTGGAAACTAGATTTGATAAATAAAAAAATGGATTCAGATCTGCTGTCTGAATCCATTTTTTTATCTGTTAGCTTGTTGTTGTTTGTAGAAACTATAAGCTATTGCTTTTTAAATATTCTTAATGTACAATTAGCTTTTTTGTGCTCATGTGCGAATCAGTTTGAATTCGAATGAAATACATGGCCGGGTTAAGATTAATAGCTAATGTGGTCCCAGTGTAGTTATAGTTTCTATACACTATTCGCCCGTTAATGTCAGTGACTGATATTGCGGCATTTTCAAGCTGTCTTGTAAACTGTATGCGACCTTTACAAGCCGGGTTAACTACATTAATACTTTCGGGTGAAATTGTTTCCTGTATATCAGTTGCAGCACATTCTTCGGAAACTGAATTTTCATTTTCAATAATACCTTGCGGTGTTAAGTCCATTCCGTTAAAACCAAGAAAGTTTGATGGATATTTCTCTGCTCTAAAGATCGAATTATCGAGATTTAGAATTGTGTCAAATTGCTGGTAAGACTGCGACCCGGCAGGATTTCGATAAACCCAGAGTAAGTCTCCATTTCTGTTAATTTCTGAAACCTGACCAAGTGAATTTTCACAAATCATAAAGTTGCCATTTGGCAGCGCATGTGTGCCTGATTTTTTTGATTCGTAGAATACTTCACCCAAAATGGAACCACTCCAGCTCCATTCAAATGTTTCTGGCAAAAACTTAGCATCCGACATGGTGTACGCATTGTTTGTAAAATCAGGTGTAAGTAGGTGCACGGCACTCTCAATATTACTTGTGTCGCCACCATTATTAAATACTGTGATTTTTCCTTCATCGGCATAGCCAGAATCAACCCATTTACCATCGTGTGGAAAAAACAATTTCTTGGTAAGAACGGATCCTTGTTTGTAAACAGCAGGATTTCCCCATCGCCAAATTAGATCGCCACCTTTACCTGACACACCACCAGTATGTCCCGCAGCTTCTGCTGTTGTGGTACTATGGTCAATTACATGTAGTTCGCTTAAATGGCGCACAGTTATCATCACATGATCTAATTGTGCGTTGTAATCAACTGCATTAAAATGTGTGTAATCATCATCAAAGCCATTATTAAAATTGATGTCAATTAATTCGGGATGATCTTCAACAACTCCAAAATTAGCTTTAGTGCTATCGAAGTCTTGTATTAGGTGATCAATTACTTTCCATTCCCAAACTACATTGGCATCGTTTGTTCCAACCGGCTGTAATTCTACAATTTTATCAAGCTTAAAAGTTGCTTCAACTCTAGTTGAATCGCGTCCTTCTTCAATAATAGCTGAATCTGAATAATTATCAGTTACTACACAAAGTATATTACCATTTGGTAATGGCTCAATGTCATGATGCTGATTAAATCCGTTTAGGTTCATGGCATATGACCATACCAAATTATTATTCCAATCGCGTATTTCTAGTGAGTCTTTACCGGCACGAAGCAGGTTTCCGTTTTCTAATAAGTAGCAGGTTGCAGCTGGTTTTTCCGAAAAACTCCATGTATTAACAACTTCGCCACATATATTAATAAGGTAAGCGTCTTTGTTCTTTTCCGGTGTAAAAAGAGTATATCCGTCTGATACGTTGGTTGTAGTTTGCAGTTGCCCGATGGTAGGCAATTGTGCGAAGAGTTTGTCTCCGTGAATGCTTAAAGATAGCAAGGCTATTAATGCAAATAGAATGTTAAATTTCTTCATTTTAATAAGAGGTGTGGGTTTATAAACGATTGATTATTTAATAATAACTGTGGACTGATTTACAGGTGTTAAGTTTACTCTTCTTTCCTTTTTTCGCGCGATGTTTCTTTGCCAGCGACTACAATTACAATTTCACCTTTAACGGTTTTAGCAGCAAAATGGCTGGCAAGTTCAGGAAGTGTGCCTCGTGCGTTTTCTTCAAACATTTTAGATAGTTCTCTTGAAACAGATGCTTGTCGATCGTCACCAAAATATTCAGCAAACTGCTTAAGTGTTTTTACCAGTCGGTAGGGCGATTCATAAAAAACCATTGTACGCTTTTCCTCAGCCAGCTCCATTAATTTTGTTTGTCTTCCTTTCTTTTGTGGCAGAAATCCTTCGAAGCAAAAACGGTCGCAGGGTAAACCTGAGTTAACCAAGGCAGGAACAAAAGCAGTTGCACCGGGTAAACTTTCTACTTCAATGTTTTTTTCAATACAGGCGCGAACCAATAAAAAACCAGGATCGGAAATCCCAGGAGTACCTGCATCGCTTACCAATGCAATGTCTTTACCATCAAGCATCATGTCAGTCAATCGCTCTAGGTTTTTGTGTTCATTAAATTTGTGATGGGAGTAGAGCTTCTTTTCAATCTCCAGGTGTTTCAACAAATTTCCCGTTGTACGCGTATCTTCAGCAAGCACTATTTCTGTTTCCTTCAATAAGCGAATTGCCCTAAGAGTGATATCTTCAAGATTGCCAATTGGCGTAGGTATAAGTATCAGTTTTCCCAAAAGTTTAAATTTTAGTGGCTTCTACTTCTTCTATAAAGTCACGCATTAACTTAAAAAAACCATTGTATCCGCTTAGTGGTACTTTGTCTGCACGGTCGTATATGTTATGGTATTCCTTGTATTCGCCCATTGTGTAAATGAAGAACGCGCGAACGCCCTTTTCATAAAAGAAGTAATGATCGCTATTAGCTGCCGCACCTCGGGCTGCAACCGTTGCTAGATAACTTTGCTTATCATTGATTAGTTTAATCCGATCAAAGGTATCAGTAAACACGCCGCCGTTTACTATTTTAATTCCCTTGTCACCACTTCCAACCATGTCTAGGTTAAACAAGTATTTAATCTTGCTTAAGGGGTAAACAGGATTTTCGGCATAATGCTTAGATCCTAGAATGCCTGCTTCTTCGCCGCTAAACCAAATAAAAGTATATGAGTAGTGGTTGTTGCCTTTACGAGCTAATTCTTTAGCCATGTTAACCAGCATTGCCGATCCGCTGGCGTTGTCGTTTGCTCCGGGAAAATAAGTAGCTTTTCCCATGCGGCCTAAATGATCGTAATGCGCCGTAAATACAATACTTGTATCTACCTTGCCTGGCAG
>JBFHES010000210.1:0-8123 GCA_041584015.1 Bacteroidales bacterium | reverse complement strand
GCAAAAAAGGCGACCATGTGGCCGCCTCTTTTAAAAATATGTGTGGGTCTGCTTATAAAATCTCAGAAAGAGTGTAAACAATTGTTGTTTGGTAAGTACCTCTTTTGTAGTTTTCTTCTAACATGCTTGTTCCGTGCATTGCGCCTTCCATTGTTCCCATTTCATAGTAGAAAAAGAAATCATTGTCGTCGCTATCACCTGCGTTGGTAAGTGTGTTTGCTCCGTTGGTTAGGATTGTTTGATCAGCTAATGACAATGCAATTGGAGTTGCTTCTCCAGAATTGTTTGTAGTTCTTGTTGCCCCCCAATTACCTTCGTTTGAGGCATGGATACCTACCTGAGCTAAATCAAGAGTGTTGGTGTTGTTTGAATGAAGTAGATCACCGTTTGCTTTTAAATCAATTTTCCAATTAGCAGTTGAATTAACTTCAACACTGTGCTTAATTGAAAGGTCATCACCAATACCATTCTTGTATTCATCAACTTCGTCGAAGGTAAATGTAACAGCGGTTGAACCAAGTGTTAACGACAATGAGGTTTGTAGGTTAGCGGTAAGTGTTACGTTTGCTGCGTCGGTTACCTGAGCATTAGAGTTTAAAGAAATTACGCTTAATAAAGCTACTGTGATAATTGCGGATAAAGTTTTTAAAGTTTTCATAATGATAAGATTAAAGTTTAAATAAGTTTTCGAGAAGGCCTTAATCAATGGGTGTGCCGCAAGTTGTAAGTGGTAGAAAGTTAGGATGTTATGTTGTTTGTTGCGATGTAAGTGTTTCGCACAATACTTCGAAAACGACTAGATGAATTATTTTAATGGAGAAATCTCTTGTTGTAACATGTTTACAATGTGGTTATTATAGGTCGATTAAGGATGACCTTTGATAATGAAGAGTGTCTTCGTTTTCGAATAGCTTAGGCCTTGAGCCTTTTAAAATTTACCTGATGTCTTATCCAAAAAGAAAAAAATGCCGTTTTATTTACACTTTCTCTAGTGAGCTAGCTAATATGAAACTTGGTCATTTTTCGATGTAAGGCATTCCATGAAATGTTTAAGAGCTTAGCTGCCTGTGATTTATTATTCGCACACTTATCCAGTGCTTTTTTT
Organism: Bacteroidales bacterium; assembly: GCA_041584015.1. Classification (GTDB taxonomy): domain Bacteria; phylum Bacteroidota; class Bacteroidia; order Bacteroidales; family M50B96; genus JBFHES01. The sequence continues at coordinate 7,018 of JBFHES010000210.1, read as the reverse complement.
ATTAAACTTCTTTCTACCAGCTCTAGGTCAAATTGATCCTCAATTATTAAAGCCGTTTCATCTTTTAAAATACTTTTAAAATCTTCAAACTTAAGAGTATTTGATGTGGAAAGTATTACAGCTCTCTCAACCACATTCCTTAGCTCTCTTACATTACCTGGAAAAGCATAGCCTTTTAAACGTTCTTCAAGTCCTTGTTCTATATAAGGTATGCTTTTATTCATTTTTGGAGCAAATATAGCTGCAAAGTGGGCAACTAATAAAGGAATGTCTTCTTTTCTTTCTCTTAATGGAGGTAGGTGAATTTCGAAGGTACTGAGTCTATGGTAGAGGTCGAGCCTAAAGTCACCCTTAAGACTCTGGTCTTTTACCGCTTGATTTGTAGCCGCAATTATCCGAATGTCGAAGCTTTGACTTTTTTGTGTACCAACCTTAATGTATTGTCTTTCTTCAATTACACGTAGTAGTTTTTTTTGAAGATTAATTGGCATATCACCAATTTCATCAAGAAACAAGGTGCCTTTATTGGCAACTTCAAACCAACCGGCTTTATCTTCATGAGCTCCGGTAAATGACCCCTTTTTATGTCCAAAGAATTCGCTTTCAAATAAATGCTCAGGAATTGCCGAACAATTTACGGCATGAAATGGATGGTTTTTTCTATCGCTAAATACATGAATACCTTTAGCGACTAATTCCTTGCCAGTTCCACTTTCTCCTGTTATCATTACCGATGTGTCAGGTGATTTACCAACTTGCGACATGGCTACCAAAACTTCTTCCATTTTCTTACTCTTACTTATTATCTGAACATTGTTCTGTTCTTCTAGTAACTTCTGTAAAAATGAGTTGGTTTCCTGACTATTTGCAAGCTTTTTTGAAAGGTTTATAAATTTTATGGTTCGTTCAATTGAGAGTTTTACTTCATTCAGATTAATAGGTTTTTGGAAGAAGTCGATTGCACCTTTTCGCATTGCATCAATTACACTATCAATCTCTCCATGACCACTAATCATCATAATCTCAAGATTAGGGTATTCTTGCTTCACCATTTTTAACAAGGTGATCCCATCCATTTCCGGCATCTTAATATCGAATATTGCAAGATCAATAGCTTCAGTTTTTAAAACCTGAATGGCCTCTGACGGAAGTCCTGCTGTGTAAACATTAAAATCTAAAAGCTCCAGGAATTCTTTAAGCTCATCGCGTACAATACGCTCATCATCTAATACTAATATCGATAATTGTTTCATTAAAATGTTTGGCTATGGTTCAATATTACACTCAATTATTGTCGTTGTACTACTTATCGTGCATAATGTTACGAAATGATGAATATTTATAATAACCAGTTTTGCGAGAGAATTTATCTCGGTAACACTTGCTTTAATAGCCTTACTTCTTTCGCGCACTTCGCAATATCTTAAATATTTCGGCCGGGCGTTTATTATTCTTTTTAGAAATCTGGTCTACGGTATCGTTTGGTTTAGCCTCAATACCATTGTCTTTTAATGCTTGCAGCAATTCACTGGTTTTTATATTGCTTTTTTCAGCCAGTGCTTTTATTGTAGAATTGAGTAATTCTTTCCTTTTTGATTTTTCATTACTGATGTCTTTTTTCTGAGCTACAGGTTCCTCAATTTTTTTGGTTGACAAGTTTTGATCTGCTTTAGGTTTTTCGCTGTTGCCTGTAGAAATTATCTGAAGCAGTTTATCAACACTAATATTATTTTCACTGGCAATGGCACCAAGTGTTGCGTTCGTATTTTTTATTTTAATTTGGTTCTGATTTAATCTTGTGATAATGCGTTCCTTGTTTACATCGGAATTTGGCTGTTGCCTTTTCACCAATTCTACAAGTTGTGCGATTGTAAGAGATGAGGATTGATTAGCAGTATTCTGGCTCATAGATTGGTTGGCACTGGCTCGGGTCATTTTCTTGCCTGAAATTCCGGAATAAAGATCCAGCGATTGTCTGTCGCCTTTATCGGCTATTTCTTTAAGTGTTTCAGACTGATCTCCTGTATAGCTAAGTTGCTCACCATCGAAGAATTTGAAAATATCGTCAACAGAAATTCCTAATTCTCTCGATATTTCATAAACAGTTCGCAGGCTAACCGGCTTGCCGTTTCTAATTTCGGGGTTAACTTCTTCGTCTGAGGCAACAATTCTATAAATCTCATTTAAGGCCATATTATTTACATCCGATATTTCATATAGTGTTGCATCGATGCTATTAACTTCTATGTCATTGTTTTGGAGTTTTTTAAGCGCCTTCTCAGGAGTAAGTGAGCTGTAATTGTCGGCAAGCAAGGTAACAGTCAAATCGCCAATAGCAATTAACGAATTGCTTTTACGGTCACCTGCTTTTGTCCTTTTATTAGCTGCTGATGTTGCAGCCGGAGATGCGCCCGTTGGCCTTGATTCCTGAACTTCTGCTTCGACAATAGCAGAATTCTCTTGTTTATCCATCCTGGCAATAGACATAATGGCTGCAGGTTCCAGAGCTGTAATTATAAAAATGATAAACGGTATTGCCAGCGCCAGCCAGAGCTCTTTGCTGTTTTGTATTTTGCCCGGAATATCTTCTTGCAAGTGGGCAAATACTTTCTTCCAGTTTACCTTCAGAATAAACCACAGTGTAAAAATGATAAAGAGAAATGATGAAATAACAAATTGTGCTTTCCAAACACTTTTGGGTAAACTGAATAAACGCCACTTGATTTGTAAAGCCTCACTATCTGCTGGTGAGAGATATACCGCGATTCCTGAAATAAGAACCAATGCAAAGGTTACAAGTGCAGAGAATGCTATAAAATTTTTAAAGTTTAGTTTCATGAGATAAAATCACAATTAGATTGAAAACGATTAAAACAATTGAACTGCAAAGGATTCAATGAAAGCAAAAATAAGGAAATTAATAGCATATGAAAATATTAGCCAGTCAAGTATAAAAGAAAATAGAGCGAAGCTATTGTTTTGTTAAATTTGCCCAAACTTAGATTGAAAGTTGTGATATATCCAGGAAATTTTGAAGATAAAATAGGGTTCAGTAAAATAAGACAAATGCTAATAGAGCTTTGTTTGAGTGAACTTGGAATAGTAAAAGTTGAGCAGCTACGCTTTGTGAAATCGTTTGATTTGCTAAAAAGATTATTAGGGCAGGTAGCAGAGTTTCAACGTGTTTTAGAACGTGAAGAAGAATTTCCTATTAGTTATTATTTTAATTTGCTTCCTGCACTTAAGAAAGCAGAAGTAGATGGAGCCTATCTTGATGTGAAAGAAATGTTTGATCTCAAGCGATCGCTGGATTCCATTAATGCTGTGCTTAAATATCTTAAGAAGTTAAACGATCAGGAGTTTCCGCTTTTGTTAAAGTTGTCGAAACAAACCTCAGTACCCGGTTTTGTTATTGATAAGCTTAACTCTATTCTTAATAAGCAAGGCGAGATAAAGGATAATGCTTCGGGCGAATTGAAGCGCATCAAGCAAGAGCTAGATCAAAAACAGGGCACTGTTTCTAAAAAGATGCATAGTATTTTAAAGCAGGCACGAGTTGATGGTTTGGTGGAACAAGAGGCCGAACTCACCATCCGCGATGGTCGTTTAGTTATTCCAATTCCTGCTGGTAACAAACGAAAAATTAAAGGTTTTGTGCACGATGAAAGTGCCACCGGTAAGACTTCATTTATTGAACCAGCGGAAATTTTTGAAACGAATAATGAGATTCGTGAACTCTTTATTGCCGAACAGCGCGAGATTATTAAAATACTAAAAGAAGCAACAGTATACATCAGACCATATATTGATGAGCTGTACGTAGCCTATCAGTTTTTAGGTATCATTGATTTCATTAGAGCTAAAACATTATTGGCAAACAAACTCATGGCAACATTGCCTAAGTTCTCATCGAGTAAGGCATTTGAATGGAACTCGGCTCGTCACCCATTACTTTACCTTAATCATAAAGAGCTTGGTAAAAAGGTGGTTCCTTTAAATATTGGCTTGAATGAGACCGATCGGATTTTAGTTATTTCTGGTCCCAATGCCGGAGGTAAGTCTGTTTGCCTAAAAACCATGGGCTTGGTGCAGTATATGTTTCAATGTGGTTTATTGGTGCCAATGGAACCCGATTCACGAATGGGGGTTTTTGAAAACATATTTATTGATATAGGCGATGAACAATCAATTGAGAACGATTTAAGCACCTACAGTTCTCATTTAATGAACATGAAATATTTCTTGAAAAACTCCAATGCCTCAACACTGTTGCTTATTGATGAGTTTGGCACAGGAACAGAACCATTGCTGGGTGGATCAATTGCCGAATCAATACTTGGTAGGTTTAATAAACTAAAGTCGTTTGGTGTAATTACCACTCACTATACAAATTTAAAGCACTTGGCATCAGTTACCGATGGCATTATAAATGGAGCCATGTTGTACGATCAGCAAAGGCTTGAACCATTATTTCAGTTAAGCATGGGAAAGCCGGGTAGCTCTTTTGCTTTTGAGATTGCCCGAAAAATTGGCTTGCCTGATGAAATTATTATGTCGGCAAAGGATATGGTTGGTAAAGATCAAGTGAGCTATGATAAACTGTTGAAAGATGTTTTCAGAGATAAGAAATACTGGGAGAATAAGCGTCGATCCATTAGAAATAATGAGAAGGAGCTGGCTGTAATTGTTGATGAATATACTGATGCACTTGAAAAAGCTGAAAAGGAACGCAAGCGAATAATAAGTGAGGCAAAGCAAGAAGCAAAGCAGTTATTGGCCAATACAAATAAAATAATTGAAAACACAGTTCGAAGGATAAAAGAGGAACAAGCAGAAAAGGAAAGTACGAAACAAGCTCGTGCCGATTTAGAAACCTTTAAATTGCAGATGGCAGCAGCTGAGAGAAGCGGAGAGCAATCTGCAAACACTCTTGAAGAACTTAAAAAACGAGAAAAGAAAATACGTAAGCGTTTGCCCCATAGTATTAAACCGGCAAAAAAGGAACAGGTTGAGGCAAACATAAAAGAAAGCTATCGGATAGGTGATAAGGTTCGTATGGTTGAGCAGGATGTTGCAGGTGAAATTGTTGAGATGAATGATAAGAATTTTGTTGTGGCCTTTGGGAATATCCTCACATCAATCGACCGGAAAAAACTTATCAAGATAAACTCTGATCAGTATAAAAAGTTAACAAAGAACACAATTCAACAAGCTTCTAAGGTTGGTTGGAACATGCACGAGAAACGTTTGAATTTTAAACAAAGTGTTGATATTCGTGGTATGCGTGTGGATGAGGCAATGTCGTTAATAGCCAATTATATTGATGATGCTATTACTTTTAATGTAAACGAAGTAAAGATTTTGCATGGTACTGGAAATGGGATTTTACGTCAGGTTATAAGGCAGTATTTAATGACTGTTGATTTAGTTAAGAAATGTGTAGATGAAAAAGTGCAATTTGGTGGAGCTGGAATCACCGTTGTAACTTTTAGAAATGATTAACCGGGGTCGGGCGCGGCTTTGGTCTGATTAGCGCTCGGCCCCGGTTATGGCCCTTAATTCCAGTTTTTCCTAACCCTGAATTATTCCATTTCTTCCTCGGGCTGCTTTGTTACAATAAATAATATAAACCAACAAATTAATAACACAGGACCTGTTAAAAGTAATCCCCCCAAAGCTATGGATATGTCAAAGATTCGTCCCATGTTCTAATAACTAATTTATAGACATGAAAATTATACGGAAGGTTATCTATTAAGATACTTTAACTTTTAATTAACAGGGTGCTAGGCCTGCTCATTTAAGCCAAACTTACCATCAATTAAGGGATGAACGGATCTGTAAAAAGTTATTAACAGTTTATCACCGTATTACTTAATTAATACTACACTCTTACCTAAAGTTTTTCCGCTTTCTGAGTAGGAGTGGGCTTCTGCAATATGATCCAGATCAAATTGTTTGTCGATTACAACTTGTAACTTTCCTTCTTCAACCCATTGGGCTATTTGATCCATATCTGCAGCACTGTGTTTTCGTAATATTGCCTTAACTTTCTTTCCATTGCTAAAAGGTTGTAGCAGTTTATGAACCACTATTTTTGGACGTGGAAGGGTGCTAATATAGATGCCTCCGGGTTTAAGCAGATGTTTGGTTTGGAGAAATGAGTAATTACCAATTACATCAAAAAATACATCAAGCTTTTCATTAATTGATAGTACATCGTTTTTTTTGTAATCAATGAAGCTAGTACAGTTTAACGACTCAACCATTTTTTGGGCCCTGGTACTGGCAACCGCAATTGTCGATGCACCCAGAATAGTTGCAATCTGCACCGCAATATGTCCAACACCTCCCGATGCTCCATTAATGAGAACGGTTTTACCTGCTGAAACAAGAGCTTTATCTCTTAGTGCTTGCAGCGCTGTTAAGGTAACCAAAGGATAGGCAGCCATTACTTCCATCGAATTGTTAGCTGGCACCAAAGCAAAACAATGCTCGTTTCCTACGGCAAATTCTGCAAGTCCACCACCATACTTTTTATCAAGATCACCAAATACTTTGTCTCCAATTTTAAATCGTGTAATGTTGTTCCCAACCGCAGCAACTTCTCCTGCAACATCATAACCTAAGGTTATTGGGAACGGTGCTCCAAGCATATATTTATGGTTTCCTAATCTGTGCTTCCAATCAACTGGATTAATGCTTGAAGCAAAAACCTTTATTAATACCTGATCATCGTTCGGTTCCGGCCGTTTGGTTTCTTTTATTTCAAATACATCGGGAGTTCCCCATGAATTAATTATTGCTGTTTTCATTTGCTACGCTTAAGATGCAAAGATAAGTGTTTCCTGATGTTTAAGGCTGTGAACGCGGCATGAATCCCCACAACGCAAAAAAGCCGTACTGTTAAGTACGGCTCTTCAAAAATCTCAATAAACGTTGCGATATCTTAATTGTAGTTAACTGTCACTGTAAAAGCCGATTCGCTTATATAGGTTCCGGCTAATTGTTCTGCACT
>JBFHES010000209.1:0-8207 GCA_041584015.1 Bacteroidales bacterium | reverse complement strand
TTTAGTGACTTAACTTGTAACTTCTATCCTATAACTTACAACAATAAATTGCTACTTTTGCGCACCTTGGTCTCGTAGTTCAATGGATAGAATTTCAGATTCCGGTTCTGATGATGTGGGTTCGATTCCCGCCGAGATCACACAAAACCCAAAGGAATGAAACAATGCGCTTCATTCCTTTTTTTGTAAGTCCTGTAAATTAAAGGATGCTTTCATGCGCAAGATTATTCACATAGACATGGATTCGTTTTTTGCTTCGGTGGAGCAAAGGGACAACCCTGATTTACGCGGGAAACCGGTTGTTGTGGGTGGAAATGGTCCCAGATCGGTGGTAGCTGCTGCTAGTTATGAAGCACGAAAGTTCGGTGTTCGGTCGGCCATGCCAATGGTTGTTGCAAAACGTAAATGCCCGCAGCTTATCGTAACAGCTCATCGGTTTGAGGTTTATAAAGAGGTGTCTCGTCAGATAAATGAGATTTTTCATGAGTATACTGATCTGGTGGAACCTCTTTCGCTTGACGAAGCATTTTTAGATGTAACTGAAGCCATAAAAGGACCAGCATCGGCATCGCTTATTGCCATGGAAATTAAGAATGAAATAAAAACACGTACCAGTTTGATTGCATCAGCAGGAGTTTCTTACAATAAGTTTTTGGCAAAAATTGCATCCGACATGGACAAGCCCGATGGTTTTTATTTAATAACGCCCGAAGAGGCTGAGGCCTTTGTTGAAGATTTGGATGTTGCATTATTTCATGGTGTTGGAAAGGTAACGGCAGAGAAGATGCATAAATTAGGGATCTTCAAAGGTCGCGATCTAAAGCAACAATCCTTGAATGAAATTATCAGGCATTTCGGGAAAGCCGGCAATTATTTCTACAATGTGGTGAGAGGAATTGATGAGCGTCCGGTGGTTTCGCACAGAGAACATAAATCGATCGGCGCCGAGCGAACATTTGAAACAGATATTAGCGATATCTCTGAGGTCGAAGAAAAGCTTTTAGCGATTATTGATATTATGTGGCAGCGGTGCGCATCTAAAAAGAAGGAAGGGAGAACCATTACCCTAAAGCTGCGCTTTGCAGATTTTAGCACCATCACAAGAAGTAATACTTCCAATGTTGGTTTCACAAAGCATGAGGTGCATGAAATGATTCTTAGTTTGCTGCCAGTGGATGACATTGAGCAACAAGGCATACGCTTACTTGGCGTAACCATGTCTAACTTTCAACAAGAAGAGCCAGCATATGGCAGACAGCTGAAAATTAATTTTAGGAGGAAAACTCGTGGTTCCCGGAATCAATGACTTGAATAAAGCTTATTTTTGTGATAGTCAATAATTACCAGAATCATAAGTGCAAGCAATCAAACACATAGCAAAAGTTCTTTTCCTTGTTGTGTTGCTATTATTCAGCAAGGCTGCTTTGGCGCAAACAATTGATACGATTCGTATTAATTATGATCAAATGCTAATTTGTAAGGACACCATTTACTTTGGTGTAAGCGATTCACTTGTAGCATTGGAGGCTGAGGTTCCATATAAAATTCAAAAAAATCTTTTACTCCGAAGCAATATTTATTATGAGAAACGGCCCAATAAAAAGGCGCAGGTAGAAGAAAGAGTAAAACGATACTATGCACTGTGGAGCAAAGGCTATAAATATGCAAGTAAGAGCACACCTTCAGAACAACCAATTGTTTCATCCAATCACTATTTTGAGCAGTACGAAGGAAAAGTGATTAGGACGATTGTAATTGATGACGTACAAATGTTTAATGGTGAAATTCGTGATTCTGTTGAACATAAAATTGGCTCGATCAATAAAATCCTGAATAAAACGCACATATCAACACGCAAGCGCACGATAAAAAACTACCTGCGGTTTAAAGAAAACCAAAACCTAAGTGCTTCCTTAATGGCAGACAATGAGCGTATGCTTCGGCAGTTAAAATTTATTAAAGATGCTTTAATCATCATCAATCAGGAGGATCTTCTCTCTGATAGTGTGGACGTAAGGATAATTACCAAAGACCTTTTTCCTTATGGGATTATGTTCGAGAGTAGAGACATTGACAAACATTCTTTATACGCATCCATGCGCAATACGCTTGGGTTTGGACATTATTTTAGATTAGGGCTGCACTATACCTACGATGAAGAGCAGTATCTGGGTACCAGGTTTAGCTATGAAATAAGCAATATACGAGGCCTTTTTATTAATATGGGCATGTACAAGGTCCTTAATCAAAATCAGGACAATTATGGTTTAATGCTCGAAAGGCCTTTCTTAACCAGGCAAATGAAATTTGGTGGTGGTCTTCGATTAGACAGACTTGATCAGAGTAGATCGTATGGCATCGAAGGAACCGACTCAGTAGTTGTTACACCATATGTTATTCATGTAGCCGATGTTTGGTTGGCCAAGACTTTTTTATCTGATGCAGCGGGGCTTAAACCAGATTTGCTTGTAGCAGCAAGATATTATAATCTGAACTTTAAGGAAAAGCCATATATAAGTGCGGATTCTAATCTGATTTTTCATGATTGGGAACGTTACCTTGCCAGTGTAATGCTTCGTAAAGTTGATTTTTATAAAACCCGAAAACTTTATGGCTTTGGAGTTACTGAAGATGTTGGAGTTGGTTACAATATTAAATTTACTTCGGGTTTTGTCACTAATCAATTTTACAAAATGGGCTATTGGGGCATTAACTTTAATTTTCAATTGGTTCGCCCTCGAACAGGGCTATTAAAGCTAACTAGCAGTATTGCTAGTTTTACAGAGGACAAACAGTTTGTTGATACTTATGGAAATTCATTGCTAAGTTATTATAGCCCATTGTTAAATCTTGGTAAAATTGAATTGCGCCATACCTTGCATCTTAATAATCGGATGATTGTTAATGAGCGCTACAATCGTATGTTAAAAACAGAAGATTTGTGGACCGGGCTGATTCAGAAAGAGCAAGAAGGACGTTCTCTAATTTCTGCACAGTACAAACCAACCTTTCATTTACCAATTAAACCTTTGGGTTTTAACATTTCAATTGCGCCATTTACCTCGCTTGCTCTTATATCTGCAGATTCCTTTTTTCAGGGAGAAACAAAAGTGTTTACCGTACTCGGTTTGGGTATCAACACAAAAAACGAAAGCCTTATTTTTCAAACAATTAGTCTGGAAGGTCGATTTTATCCGATCTACGGCTCAGATCGAAATAGAATGTTCGTAAGCATTGCAGCCAGGAATACTGGTGTCCTGGATGGCTTTTTCTCTCCACGACCAATGATTGATAAATCCAAGTAAAGCAAGTTTCCTGAGTTTTAAGGGAGAATAGAGACAGGATGCAGCGTGCCTTATAGAATGGTCTATTATTTCCTTAAAATATTCAGGTTAGACGAAGCCTGAGCCAGTAATTTCATTTTCTCATTGTACATATCTGCTCTTAAGAATAGCAGTGTTCTACTCATTGATACTACCGTTGCTTTAATATAAATAGTGCTCGATAACTTTACTGCGCGCACATACTGAATATTCATGTCAATAGATACTACAGGGTTTTTTGAAGCAACTATTCCAAGGGGGCCAAACGCATCGTCAAAACACGCTGCTATCATTCCGCCTTGAAAAGTTCCCTGTGGATTGCTGTATTTCTTGTGGGTAAAAAAGCTAACAAAAAGCTCTTTGCCTTTTGTATAGTTTAAAAATTCGCCGCCCAGCTCGGCAAATGTTGCTGGTGGAAGCTGATAAGTAAAGCCATCCGGGATGGTTACCTTATTCATGTCCGATCTTAAAATGTCCAGATTATCTATATGCTTCTCAAACATTGCTGTCGTATTCATTGGGGTTGTGTGTATGGTTTCGTCTGGCAAAGCTAAGTAATTGCATCATCCAACGCACATTTATCATGGAGGTATTGGAGCTCGATATAATTTTCTCTGTCGAAAAACAGTTTGATATATTTTATAGGTGAATATTTATTCATTATATTTGTGCCATGAGATTAAAAGATGAAAATAAAGTTGATCTGATTTTTGACGCAAGCCTACGCTTAATATTGCATGAAGGAATTGCGGGGCTTACCATGTCTAAGTTGGCAAAAAAGGCTGGATTGGCAACAGGCACTTTATACATCTATTTTAAAAATAAGGAAGAGCTGTTTAGTAAGCTTTATGATAAGTTGAATGGTGAATCTGTTGATAGATTCATGCAAGGTTACGATGAATCTGAGCCCTTTAGAATTGGTTTGAAAAAGGTATGGACCAATTACTTAAAGCATAGGGTTGAGCATTTCGAAGAAAGTATATTTTTGGAACAATATTACCGTTCACCTTATATCTCAATAGATCATAAGAAAATGGCTGAATCGATGAAAACACCTGTTCATCAATTAATCCAACGAGGTAAAAAGGAAATGCTGATTAAGGGTGATGTGGATGATGAGATGTTGTTTTTGGCACTGCTTGGTTTCATAAGAGAGTTAGCTGATGAGCATGTTACGAAAGTGTACAAGCTAACGCAAGAACGTATTGATAAAGCCTTCCAGTTAAGCTGGGACATGATTAAAGTGTAAATTTTTTTATCTATAAAATGAATATTTATTCACCTATAAAATTTTTATTATGAATATACCAACATGGCAATACCTCGTTTCAATGCCAATTTACATCGTGCTTCTGATGCTTTTGGTAGAACTCATGCGTAAGCATTACAAATTATCAGCCATCTTCTGGCTTCTTGCTCTTTTTACTTTTCCACTGTGGAGTAGCCAATTAGAAGGCTGGTTTCGTTGGGTTAAGGTTTTATCGGTATTAATACCAACAGCCTTTATAGTTGGTTTTGGTAGAATTGCGCAACATGAAAATCGCGCTGGAAAATTCTGGGAATTCTTTAAGAAGGATTGGGTGCTTTGGTCTTTATACGGAATTCTGGGTTTAAACATTCTTGAAGCAACCCTTAAAGATTTTTCGCTGGGTAACTATTTCAACGCAGCGGTTGGCGTCATTCTTATTGTTACCATTCCCTTATTCAAGTCGAAAAAAGGCAAACGAAATGGTTGGGCAATTTCAAAGGACAAACCTGGAGATTTAATAGCTTATACTGATCCGTTATGGAATTTTATTTACACCACCTGGAACATTGCATTCGTATTTGCCGAAAACCCTGGATTCGCTGCAAGCTCATTGTGTATCCTTCTTGCTGCTGAGGTTTATCCGCACATTAAAGGGCGACCAGAGCTATATGTAACCGCACGTGTTTACACTCTTGCAATTCATATGCTCATTAGAGCTACTTACGATATTTTTACGCCAATTATGGATTCATCTCAGTTTGCAAATCCTGTGGTAGTAGAGTATTGGGGTGTTATTAATTTCGTATTAGGCGTTCCATATGTAATCTGGTACTTCTATAAAAAGAATAAAGAAAAATCAATCGAACACCTTTAACCTGCAATGTGATGAAAAGTATAAGGAAACCAAATATTAAAGCGTGTCTGTTATTGCTGATTTTCGCAGTTCTAGGCACTAGCAGCCTTGCTGCACAGCACTCACCTGAGTTTGCTAAATTTAAAGCCGGTACATGGCAAAGTATTGTTGATGGCAAATCGGGTGAAGGTGCCTTTTTCTATCGGCTGGATTTTAAAGAAGACGGCAGTTTGCAAGTTATTAAGCAATATGGAGGAAAGGACAATGTTGTTGAGCTAAAAACCTGGCGGCAGGAGGGAGACAAAATAATTGTAAGCAGCTTAGCAGGTGATGAAATATCAGATTTCGATGGAGCCTCGCTACGCGTTGAAAATGAATCGACCCTTAGCTATGAAAATGATGGCTATGTTGGAAAGGTAAAACCCTATTCCCATTGGCTGGCTATCATACACTGGATCATGATCCTGCTAGTGCTTATTATGTTGAATGAACTTTTTAGAAGAAGTAAATGGGCAACTATCATCTTCTTTGTTTTATTGCCATTGATACTTACACCATTGGTTTGGTCGCAGCAAGGGGTTACCTATTGGTTTAAATGGGTGAAAATTTACTCTGTGGTTTTTGCAGTTATTTGGTTTACAGCCATACGGTACAGGGAGTCGTTTGGGAATAGAGATTTTGTAAAATTAGTAGCCGCATTATTTCTTGCTGTAAATATCGCTGAGGCTGTCTCACAGGATTTTTCAATGGGATATTTGCCTAACATATTGAATGGAATTGCTGGCATCCTGAGCATCGTTACCCTGTTTTATGGATGGAAACAAATTGGAGCCGACCGCACAAAAATGAAAGATATGGTTTGGCCGGGTATGGCGGTATTGTGGATTTTGGCCTATGATGTTTGGAACATTGTTTACGTGTATCTTAACTTTCCCGGCTCAACGTCAGCTCAATTTATGGTGATATTGGCATGTACTATTCCAGCACTATTTATAAAAAAGGGCACCTGGTTGCAGGCCCGCGCTTTTACGCTGGCTGCCTGGTTTATGTACTATTTCACATTCCCACGATTCACAGAGCAAATGGAACTCATGGTGCCAAGATCATACAATCTTATGCTAATCGCTGCTATACTTAGTATAGCACTCAACATAGCTTACTTTGTAGTTTTTATTAAGAAGCTTCGAAATAAGTAATCTCGCTTTTTTAACAATCAGGAGGCCTTTGCAATTTTGCATGGGCCTTTTGTTTTTTGCGATAGGATTTTGGTTAAAGCCTTAATTGAGGGGCAATGGCAGCGAAATGTTATTTTGTAAATTATGCTAAAAAAACTCAAGAGTAACAAAATAAGTTTTACATTTGCATCGTATTTATGAATGAACATTCATTTATTAATTCAATTGAAAATGGCACGAATAACTGATGTAACAAAAATTGAAAGGCTAAAGCAGTCGACCATGAAATTAGTGGTGGAGCGTGGTTTTGGTGGGGCTTCGGCAATGCTTATTGCAAAAGATGCAAAAGTGGCCTCTGGTTATTTTTACATGCATTATAAAGGCAAATATGAATTGGTGAATTCACTTTTGCAAGATGTATATCAGGAGATTGTTGTGCGTTTTAAAGAGCTGAGTGAGCTTGACTCAACATTTAATGAGACCATTGAAAATCTAATTCATCACTTTTTCAATATGGCCAATGCCGATCCCATTAAAGTGAAGTTTTTGTACGTATTAACCAACGATTACAGTTTTATATTGGACAAGAAAATTCACGAGAGCACATTCGATATTATACATAAGCTAAAGGATCTGGGACATGCATCGGGTCAATTAGATGAGCACTTAAATGAAGATGATCTTTATTTGCTACTATTTATTAATACCATTCAATTTATAAATCAGCGTTATAAAAAGAATGCGAGGCAAATTAAACTAACAAAAAAGGACGAGGAACACCTCTTATATCTGATCAATAAGATTTTAACGTAACCCACAATGAATACAAGAAAACAAGTGTGCAGTACCATTATTATGGTGCTGTTCTGGTCTGCCATGGCTCATGGTCAGCAGCAAACGCAGCTCATGACATTCGAAGATGCCATGCAGCTAATGGAGCAACAAAACCCGGCTTTGCAACAGGCAAGGCAGCACATTAAACAAAAAGAGTATGAACTCAGATCCAAGCGTGGTTTGTATTTGCCGCAGCTTTCGGTTAATGCAAAGGCGGCGGCAATGTCGGAAGATTTACATTTGGATTTAACGCCAGTTGCCGATGCAATTACCCCTTTGTATCAGACGCTCGGTACTTACGGTAACTTCAGTGGTGTTGCTAATCCCGATCCGGTAACCAACACCATTATGCCCGTATTGCCTGATGAGATGAGTACCCAAATTGTGCGCGATCAATTGTTAGCTGCAGGTGACGAAGTAGCAAATGGTGAATGGGATAAACTCATTCAGGAGAAGGAGTTTGCATCGTTAACTGCAGATTTTACCTGGCCTTTATTAACCGGTGGGAAGATTAAAGGAGCTAATGATGCTGCTAAAGTTCGGGTGAATATTAGTAATGAGCAATTACGGCATACAGAAGGTAGCTTGCTGACAGAACTGGTAAGCCGCTATTATGGATTAGCACTTGGTTTGCAAGTGGTGCAGGTTCGAGAGCAAACATTGGATGTTATGGAGTCACATGCTACGAATGCGCAAAAGCTGTTCGATAACGGAATGATCGCTAAAGTGGAATTCTTGCATGCTTCTGTAGCACGTAACGAGGCGGAACGAGA
>JBFHES010000208.1:0-8292 GCA_041584015.1 Bacteroidales bacterium | reverse complement strand
TTTTATGCCATTACTTTTTAAATGCCAATTTATCATTAACATTTGTTATAATTTTCAAAAACGGTCGTATCTTTGAAACGCGAACATAGTTATAGGGTTTCCCGGAATTTCCCAAGATTAGATAGATCTTAAAAATACTGGGCAGTGAGAGCAGGTGGAAGTCCTGTAACCTTTTCTATCACTTTCGGGTGTTATAACTGTGTTCGCACCACACTGCCTTATTTTATTAATCTGTAACGCGAACACAGTTATGAAAAAAGAAAAGTTAAAGTCCACGATCGTGGCACGCATGAACAACATTGATTTAGTTGTAATTGAAGATGGTGAAAAATATGTAGCCATTACACCCATTTGTAAGGTGCTTGGAATTGTTCCGCATAAGGAACTTGAAAAAATGAAAAAGGACCTTGCATTGAATGATGAACTTAGGTTGGTTTCCATTACCAGCCCGGTAGGTAAATTAGTAGAGATGGATGTTATCTCGTACAAGTATGTTTTTGCATGGTTGTATGGTCTGAATGTCGATGCTCAGTATAAAGCTACCCAGCTCGAGTGTCACTCCGTATTATGGAATTATATAACCGAATACACGGCTTTCTTAAAAATGAAAGGTGAGCTTATTGCTGAAAAATTAGCTGCCGTTGAACACCTGGATCTGCAATTTCAGCAGGCAAAACTTCAGCTAATTGAAGCAAAGGAAGAATTGCAAGCTGCTCGAAATTTAACATATAATAAACATTTAAGCTAGTAACCTTCACTGAGATACATACGTTTATGTTCGGGATAAATTCTGGGCATCTGCTATTTATGGATGTGTGGAGTTTGTCTTACAACAACTTGTAGCTCAGTAAACGGGAAATTATACTACCAAAAAATATTTTGTTCATCAATTGAAAGCAATAATTATGGAAGATGAAATTCAAATAATATGGCAAGATCGCGCTGAGGAAATAACACTATCGGAAGAAATAACAACTCTTGAGAACGCCATACGGATGATAAGCCTAAAAGGTAAAGGTGAATTTAGTAAACGAGAGTATCGAACAACTCTGTATCATTTGTTCATAATGAAGGACAGAGCTCATGCAAAACTACAACACAAATAGTTAAATATTATTACTGAAGAGGGTCATCTGATCGATGATCCTCTTTTTTGCTACATGCACATATACCATGGTTTCTCGGATATTAGAATGACCAAGTAATTGTTGAAGTACTTCAATGGCACCTCCGGTTTCCAGGAAAAGAGTGGCAAATGTATGCCTGGCCGTTTTTGTTGATATGTTCTTGTGTAAGTTGATGTCCTTCGCAATTTCTTTAATGTACCTGCTGATTGTATTCCTATGCATAGGCTCAAAAACATGTACCCGCTTGTAATCAGCTCGTTCGTCATCAATAAGCCTTTGCGCATATTCAATAATCGGAATTTCTATTTTAATGGATTTTTGATTTCTGGTTTTATGCGGTACTATCTGTATTATTGAGTTGTGTATATGGTGAAGACTCAATTGTTCTAAATCGGAGATTCGTAAACCAGTAAAACAACAGAAAAGAAAGCGTCGCAAGGCTTTAAATTTGCCCGGCTGGTAGTCGTTATTCTCATACACCCGCTTCAGTTTTTCAAGTTCATTTTTTGTTAAGCAAATGATCTCTGTTTTTTCTGTTTGAATTTTATAGTATTTAAATGGATCGTACTCAATTACGCCAACTCGTAACGCAATATGAAGATATTCTTTTAAGGTAGATAGTGTTTTTGCCCTGGTGTTTTTTCCGTTGCGTAGTTTAACCCTCATATAACCATTAAAGCTTTTTATAAATTCTTCATCAATCTCTGAGAATCGGAGGGTAGGCCTGAATCTTCGAAGCTTTTCAAGAACACCTTGATGTCTTCTCATGGTGGAAGGTTCATTGATCTGCTTCTTTTTATTTATCTCATTCTGGAAGAATTTATAAAAATCGATTTGAGTGGAAAAAATTCTGTATTCTTCTCGGAGAATTGGTGGTGTGAGTTGCTTAAAATTAAGTCTGTATTTTTTGAAAATCTCGGTTGCCCGAGCCATACAGTTATTGATATGTAGATTCTTATCCTCGTGGTCAGGATCAGATCTTTTAACCATTCTTCTGTTTTTATCCCAATGCTTACCATTTACATAGACTCCAGTTTTTAATCGAATACTGTCTCTATTTATATAAGTAATAAGATAAACCTGAGAGGTATTATCTTTCTTAATATAATTCTGATTTAATATAGGAGAAAGGCTATTCATAAATCGTTGTGAGACATTTTGACATACATTTTAGCATACATTCGTACTTTTTCAAGAAAAATTAAGACCAAGTATGAAAAACAAAAACCTCTGAAAACCACGAAGGACGGGCTACTTGCGTAGACCGTCCTCTTAATACGTAAATGATGTACTTACCACACCTGTGATCCAGCCAGGACTCGAACCTGGGACCTATAGCTTAGAAGGCTATTGCTCTATCCAGCTGAGCTACTGGACCGTTTTACGGGCGACAAAGATAGTGATATTATTTTTTAATTCTTACTCATTTTATAAAATTGTCTAGTGTTATTATGTGTGTGTTTATAAATGCCCTATTATTAGCAAGTTATTTTCGTTTGTTTTTAAAAAAAGAAAGCTGATATGGTTAACCATATCAGCTTTCACTGGTGAATGTTTTATAATGACTATAACTTAATCATCTTTTTAACATCAATAATGTTGTAGTTGCTAAGTCGTATTCTTGCAAAATACAAACCTGCCGGTTGAGATTCCATATCGACAGTTAGGGTGTTTGCAATGCTGTTGGCACTTACTGATTCTTCATGTATTGTTTTGCCATTTACATTAATCACTTGTACTATCAAATCCTGATTAATACCTGTGAAGCTAATGTTTGCCTGATCGGTGACAGGATTAGGGTGACATGTTAATGTGAGATCAGCTGGGTAAATAGTTTGGTTGCTTAATGGGTCTTCAACAAAAATGGTATAATCTTCCACCTCACCATAGCCAGAAGGGCCACATGGCGTGCTGTTCGGACTTTCAGAGGTGTCGTGTAAACGAACTCGCATGCGTGAGTTACCTGCTATAGCTCCAGCTGGTACAGCAATGGTGCTGCTATGTGGACCGGTTCCTGTGCCAATAATGTATTTCTCATTATTATCTTCGAAGTCCAAATCCTGATTCCAGTCGAACCACACAATAACCTGATCGGAATTGTATGCATTACCAATGGTAACTTTTAGTTCACTGTCAACTCCCATTTTCAAAGGTACAGTGTCGTTTAAGAAATCACTGTAAGCAAGGTCACCACTTGACTTTGTGAAATTATCAACTTCCACTTTAGAGATGTATTCATATCCAGCACTTCCAGACGCATCGCAATACTGTGCCTCGCTGTGTTCAACGTCTATCAGTAAAGTGTCGTTGTTAGTTACGGTGTCGCCCGTGTAATGCGCTACCATCATTAAGTTATAAATGCCTACTACCGAAAGATCTATTAAATTATCGAAGGTATAGGTAATTACTTCTGAAGGAAGTAACATGCCACTAACTGTATCTTCAGAGCTAAGTGTGCCATTTACGTATAAATCAAGCGGAATATTGTAAAGGGTGTCGCTTCCCAGGTTTCCAATTTTCACGGAGATGGCTTCCTGATTGCTTAAACCGGATGCTGATTGTGGACCTTCGTAATTCATTAAAGCTGCATCAATAGGAGCAACCACGTAAGGGTCAAAATAGAAAGATGCAATTCTTGTTTTCCAGTTACCGCCAGCAGGTATATATTCAGAAGTAAACCAAAAAGTCTCATCATCGCTAGGGTCTAATCCCAGTTGAGAGTAATCGCCGTATCTATTGGTCCCGGATTGTGAGCCAGACCCGGTAATAATTTCAGTTTCTGTAACATTCATTACTCCTAGAGGGGCACCTACCGTATGTCCGGTGAAGCGTAGTGATGGGTAAGTTGTAGATGAGGAAACCGAATACGCCATGCCAATATTTCCATGCTTGTCCATTGCAATACTTGCCAGCCACCTGTTGTCGCTGTCTGGTGCATAAGTTCCTTGCTGATAAATGTACCAGCTTGAAGCAGCAGCGGTGTCCTTTCTTAATTCATACCAGCGAATACCTGCATGGTCGTTCCCATCTGTATCAACAACATAATTACAGACCATGGAGGAGTGTGCTGGGAATTCTCGATACTGAACTCTGTACATCATTGCCTGAGCAATTGCATCTATTTTCTGAGGGCCAGGTTGTGAAATATTGCTCCAGCCACTTCCAAAATTAGAATCGAATGGCTCCGTAACAAGTGTGTTTTGCATCGAAAGGGTTGAGTTAGATGTATTGGCCCAATCCGTTTCAAATTCCCAAATTCGAAGATGATCTGTTGGGTAATTTCCCCAGGCATCATCGTTATAGTAGATAATATAGTTGGGTGTACCTAAGGCAGGGAAGGTTCCATCACAATCGGCAGCTAGTGCGCTTTTGAATCCGCTTCCCGGATAATCAGGAATTGAGAAGGATACCATTTCTGCATTGTTTCCAACTAACATTGAGTCGCGCTGGAATACAGATGCATTGTTTGAGTTACTATTTAATGTAAGGTAAAGTCCGTCTGGCCAAATGCCAAATTTTGGATAATCCGGTAGGTCATTAAATTGATAAGCATATCGATAATATGAGCCTAACGGGTCGTTTGTTACCGAATAAGCAATAAGCATGTAGTATGGCCCAAACCACGATGGAAGCGAAAAATGCGAAACCATCCAGCGATCAGCTTGATCATCATACAGAACAATTGGATCACCGTCGTTGGTGTTATCCCAAGGCTGTCCATCATCCCATCCATCGAAAAGTGTATTGTTGGCTGTTGGACCATAAACAGAGTTTCCACTCTTGTCATAAACTTCCATGGCTAGGTTAAGCATTTGAAAGTAATGTTCCGGACCTACGTCACCGCTTGGGTCTGGAGGAGTTGCTCCACCGGCTTCACTTTTACTCATTCCGTCGAAATTAACACCCAGGTTTTGGTTAACCGATCTGGTTCCCATGAATCGTTGAATGGCTCTATCAGTTTTACTGGTTTTATTTTCAGCACCTTTTACAAATTTTCTTTTTACAAAATTGTTTTTGATAATGCCTGCTGGCCACGTATTTTTTACCGTTGATGGATCTTTAATATCCATGTCGCGTAATGCGCGCGACTTATCGTGATAAAAGGCCTTGGTAGCCTGAGTTGGCTCCAGTACAACCTTTTGGGAATTTAGTGTTCCTGTTAAAAAAACAAGAAGGCTGATGAAGATTACTTTACTAATTAAATTTCTCATACAAAATATTTGATTTGGAATTGGAACATAAGAATGTGGATAATGTTTGAAGATTTTATCCTTTATTGGATTTTTAACAGGAATTTCACCAGAATACAGATCTATCCATATCTGTTCTAAATAAGTATATGGCTTAGTGATTGTTTTTCAGACTAACTATATGATCGGTGGGTATACTTATAAAAATTAGTCATATAAAAAGGCAGCTCCGTAAGAACTGCCTTTCCTATATCAATGCTTCTTTTTGTTACATGTTTTGTTTACGAATTAGATTTAGCGCAGATCCGTTTTTAAACCATTCAATTTGATTCTTATTGTAGGTATGATTTGCCATGATTTCGTCGGTACTTCCATCTGCATGGTGTGCTATTAATTTTAGCTGCTTTCCGGGAGCAAATTCGGTTAAACCTATTACATCAAATGTATCATCCTCTTGGATTAGATCATAGTCTGCTTTGTTGGCAAATGTTAATCCGAGCATACCTTGCTTCTTTAAATTCGTTTCATGAATTCGTGCAAATGATTTTACTATCACTACTTTAGCAGCAAGGTGACGTGGTTCCATTGCAGCATGTTCTCTGGATGAACCTTCACCATAGTTCTCGTCGCCAACGATTATTGAAAAGAATCCATTTGCTTTGTAGTCGCGCGCTGTAGCTGGTACTTCTCCATAAACACCTGTTATTTGGTTCTTCACCAAATTGGTTTTTTCATTATAAAAGTTAACTGCTCCGATCAGCATGTTGTTCGAAATATTATCTAAGTGTCCTCTGAATCGCAACCAAGGACCAGCCATTGAGATATGGTCTGTGGTACATTTACCTTTTGCTTTAATCAGCAGTTTAAGGCCAATATAATCTTTACCATCCCACTCAGCAAAAGGTGTTAGTAGTTGCAACCTTTTTGAGTCTGACTTAACTACAACATTAATTTTACTACCATCTGCAATAGGTGCCTGATAACCATTGTCCTTTACATCGAATCCTTTTGCAGGCAACTCATCACCATGTGGAGCGTCGAGCATCACTTCCTGACCATCCTTGTTGGTTAGTTTGTCGGTAAGTGGATTGAAACCTAGATTACCTGATATAGCAATTGCAGCTACCATCTCTGGTGATGCCACAAAGGCATGCGTATTTGGATTGCCATCAGCGCGTTTTGCAAAATTTCTGTTGAATGAATGAATGATGGAGTTCTTTTCTTCTTTGCTGGCACCGTCCCGATCCCATTGTCCGATACAAGGTCCACATGCATTCGTGAAAATTCGAGCACCTTGTTCCTCGAAAATACTTAGGAGTCCATCTCGCTCTGCAGTGTATCGCACTTGTTCCGAACCTGGATTGATCCCGAATTCAGCTTTTGTAACGATACCTTTGTCAATTGCTTGTTTGGCAATAGAGGCAGCTCGTGTTAAGTCTTCGTATGATGAGTTGGTACACGACCCAATTAATCCCCATTCTATCTTTAGTGGCCAATCATTTTTCTCTGCCAACTCGCGCATTTGTGAAACTGGAGTAGCAAGGTCGGGAGTAAATGGTCCATTAATATGAGGCTCTAAGGTATTCAAGTCTATTTCTATTACCTGATCGAAATATTGTTCAGGATTTGCGTAAACCTCATCGTCACCTGTTAGATATGCTTTAACCTCATTGGCCATGTCGGCAACATCAGCACGATCGGTAGCTCTAAGGTATCGCTCCATGCTTTCGTCGTAACCAAATGTTGAAGTGGTCGCGCCAATCTCGGCACCCATATTACATATTGTTCCTTTTCCGGTACAACTTAAGCTTTGGGCTCCATCACCAAAATATTCTACAATGGCTCCGGTTCCACCTTTAACGGTTAATATTCCTGCTACTTTTAGAATTACATCTTTGGCAGCTGTCCAGCCATTCATTTTGCCGGTAAGTTTAACGCCAATTAGTTTTGGAAATTTAAGTTCCCAAGGCATTCCTGCCATTACATCAACAGCATCGGCACCGCCAACACCAATAGCAACCATACCAAGTCCACCAGCGTTTACTGTGTGTGAATCTGTTCCGATCATCATACCGCCCGGGAATGCATAGTTCTCGAGCACTACCTGATGAATTATACCAGCTCCCGGTTTCCAGAAACCGATACCGTATTTGTTTGATATACTTTCAAGAAAGTTAAATACTTCGTTGTTTTTGTTGATGCCTTCCTGCAGATCTTTACTTGCTCCGATTTTTGCCTGTATCAGATGGTCGGCATGTACTGATGAAGGTACAGCAACCTTTTCTTTACCCGCTTGCATGAATTGTAGCAATGCCATTTGTGCCGTTGCATCCTGCATGGCCACGCGGTCCGGATTAAAATCAACATAAGATGTTCCCCTGGTATATGGTTTTTCAAGCTTACCTTCTGCCAGGTGTGCATAAAGAATTTTCTCGGCAAGCGTCAATGGTTTTTTAGTAACTTCCTTTGCTGCGTCTATTTTTGCCGCCATTTGGGAGTAAACCCCTTTTATCATTTCAATGTCAAATGCCATGGTCTATATTTTATCTAATTAATTATCTAAATATGTGGATGTAAAAATAGTAATTTGTTTTTTAATTTACTCTGGAAATTAGACAATACAATTAATCAATTGTTTGCGAGATTTTAAAAATAAAGATAGTTCTCCGTTTGACGCAATCTCCAAAATCTTTTAAAAATACCCACTTTATGGTATTGGTGCTACAATTTATTAAGATTAAATTTGTGCTCTTATATTTAGAAAGAATCTAAATAAAAGAGTGTGAGGTATCTTATTTACGGCCTGATTGAAGTAATACGCCGATCTAAAGTCCTCGAAGGGTAAATGTAAATTGTAATAAAATGAAACTTTCAGACCTTCATAATGGAGATAAGGGCGTAATTGTCAAAGTACGAGGTCATGGTGCGTTTAGAAAGCGAATTACCGAAATGGGGTTTGTGCGCGGAAAGGAAGT
>JBFHES010000207.1:0-8325 GCA_041584015.1 Bacteroidales bacterium | reverse complement strand
TATCTATGAGTTTACCGGAAAAAACTTACCCATGGAGAAATTGAAAAAAGCAGTGAACCTGTCGGAAGAAAGCTATTGTGGAGTAAGTGCTACCTATAAGCAAGCCATGAAAATGACCTCCGAAATAAAAGTGCTAGAAGCCTAAGCTTACCCGTTTGAATTATAAAATAAAGAGCCGCTAGTTATAGCGGCTCTTACTGTTTCAGTTTAGGTTTATTTGCATGCCTGCCTTTAGTTGTTTTGCTCCTAGTAGTGAGCGAAACTTTGTCATGGCAGGTAATTGAGTGCAATGTGAAGGATAAATATTTTTAATCTTACGTTTGCGAAAGAATTCGATGGTAGCTTGTAATCGCTCATCATCATGCTTTAAATGGAAGCCTCCAAATACCGCCTTAATCTTACGAATTCCTGTAATGCTTTGCGCGTAACTAATAATGTTGCAAATTCCAGAATGTGCACATCCGCTTAAAATGATGAGTTCTCCATGGTCAATAAGCACCAAAGCAGAATCATCGGGTATAGCATCAGTTTCTCCTTTTTCATTGTGATAATTAAATGGTGTGTGCTCAAATGAATGTATTCTCGGTATTTCTCCCAGAAACAGCACATCCTGATCTAAATAATAAGGTCGTCGGCGGGCAACCACCCGGAACTGTTTTTCAATTGTTTCCTTATTTAATAAAAGACCAATGTTTTCCTGTTCGCCATTCCGGAAGCGTTTGGTAAATACCGAAGGATGACAAATAAGTCTTTTATCCGATACATATTCCAAACCATTCCCATGGTCCCAGTGTCCGTGACTTAAAACAATGGTGCTTAAATTATCAAGGTTGATGTGACATGCTTTGGCATTCCTTAAAAAAAGATCAGAATGACCGGTGTCAAATAGTAATTGACATCCATTGTGTTGAACATGAAATGAAAGTCCGTGCTCGGCGCCAAAAGCATCTTTGGCTACATTATCTACAAGAACAGTAAGTGTCATTATATTAATAGTTTTTCTAGTTGATATTGGTTTTTAAAATTCCCTGGTTGATGGTAAATAATTTAAAGTCTGATTTCTTCATAGTCAGTTCATCGTCAATCCAATTGAAGTATTCATGTAAAATACCTCCGGCTTCTTCAGGTGTTTCTTGTGCAATTTTTATTGGTACAAAGTGTTGATTGATGAGCTTGATGTTTGGGCCGAATTGCCGCGACACCAATACCTGCACCTGATGTTCAAGCAAGCAATTGCTAATTGCTTTGCCTTTTGACTCTAAGCCGTGTTGCTTATCAATCTGGGTTGTTTTATGTGCATTAATGTGTTCGAACAAAAATGTGATGTTCGAACGGGTCATTTCGTAAATGAGGTATTTATCGGCTTCGCCAAAATGTGTGTTTTCAAATTTTGCATCATTACTAACTGCAAATGCAAGACGAATACTTGTTCCCATATTACTATTATTTAATCGTTGATACCGGGCTTTTAGCTTTACTCAATTGTTCCCAAACTTTTCTTAAAATAGATGAAGTTTCAGCAATTGAATCAAATTCAATAATTGATTTTTGCTCAATCATGGCCATTACAAAGGATGGATCAAAGGGGATCTTACCCAGTAAAGGAATTTGCTCATGCTGTAGATATTCTTCAATTGTTTGGGTTATTTCATGGTTGATATCGAATTTATTAATGACAGCAAACTGCGGAAGATTAAAGCTTTTATTTAATTCTATTAAGCGCTGTATATCATGAAAGCCTGAAACACTTGCTTCAATTACCAGCAATACTTTTCCGGTTCCGGTTAAGGAGGCAATAACCGGACAGCCAATTCCCGGAGGTCCATCGTTAATAATGAAATCTGCATTTGTTGCTTTTGCAATTTCTTTTGCACGTTTGCGAATGGTGGATACAAGCTTTCCTGAATTCTCTTCACCTGGTCCCATTTTAGCATGCACCAGCGTTCCCATTCGTGTATCAGATACGAACCAGGAATTGTTGTTGTTTTGTTTTGATGAGATGGCTCCGACCGGACAGATGCGTTCGCAAAGGCGACAACCTTCACATGAGAACTGATTGATTTCAGGCTTCCCATCGAAATCCCGTTTAATGGCATCAAAGCGGCACTCTTGTATGCAAAAGCCACAATCTATGCAGCCATCTTTATTCACCTGCATTGCTAATCCACTGGCAAAAGCGTGTTCTTCTTTTATTTCCGGATTAAATATTAGGTGTAAATCTGCGGCATCAACATCGTTATCGCAGAACACAGCCTTACTTGCAATAGATGCTAATCCTGCTGTAATACTTGTTTTGCCGGTACCACCTTTGCCGCTTAATATTGTTATTTCTTGCATCACGATAATTTATCTTTTAATAAGGATACAATTTCAATGTAGCTACTTCTGATACTTTCAGGGGTTTCATTAAACAGTTTACCTTGCGCATAACTGGCGGCGTATTCTTTACTGAATGGAATGTTTCCAATAAGTTCAATTTGCTCATCTTTCAGAAAATCATAAACCTCTGAATTACCAACCCCCGCTTTATTAATAATCACACCAAATGGTTTATTAATTTCTTGTAAGAGTGCTACAGTTAGCTTTAAGTCATGTAATCCAAAAGGTGTGGGTTCCGTTACAAGAATTACGTAGTCGGCATCAGCAACTGTGGCAACAACCGGGCAGCTGGTA
Source organism: Bacteroidales bacterium (assembly GCA_041584015.1). Taxonomy (GTDB): domain Bacteria; phylum Bacteroidota; class Bacteroidia; order Bacteroidales; family M50B96; genus JBFHES01. The sequence goes on along the minus strand of JBFHES010000207.1, from coordinate 5,652 downwards.
CCGGGTGATGAGTCGAGCAAATGCACCTCAGATACCGGATCTATTTCTTTCTTCAGCTCCTTGATCATCATGGTTTGCATAGCAGAACCTACTTTTAAACGGCCTTCCTTAATGGTTCCGTTTGCGGTGTTTATTTCGCGTACTTCTCCTAATTTATAGGCTTGTTCGTTTATGGCTCCATAGGCACATGCAAAAGTGCACGCTCCACATGAATGACAAAGGCTTTTGTTGATTTCTGCAAATTCGACTGAAGGCAATACCACAATGGCATTAAACTCGCAGTACTTAACGCATTCACGGCAAAAGACACATTTTTGAAGATCTATGTTTGGGATCAGCTGAAAGGTGTCTTTTACCGAAATATTTACTGCTTCCTTGTGAAACAGTGCAGCGTTTGGTTCTTCAACATCGCAATCAATTAGTTCAACACGTTTTGTCCAGTATTTATGTATGTATTTAAGAAGGTTTACCGATACGGTTGTTTTACCAGTTCCTCCTTTGCCACTGGCAATGGCAATGTTTAATTGTTTGGTTGTTGTGTCCACTGTTTATCGATTAAAATTGTGAATCGGTGTTAGTTCGATTGTCGTCGGCCTCCACCTTGCTTTCGTCCCTGATGGTTTCGGTTTTCAGCAGATCCTCTTCCTCTGCCTTGTCCTAAGCCTCTTCCTCCTCTAATTGGTCCGCTGGTGGGGTTATCGTTTTGCGTAACCGATCGCTGGTAATTCAATAGTTGTTCTGAGATAGCTTCCTGACTATCGTTTTCTCTTTTAGGTGGCCTGCATTTTCCTAAGGCCCTGCCGGTACGAGATCCTTGTCCCGTTGGTCCGGTTCTGTCATATCCTGGCATAGTTTTAAAAATTATGGTTATTAATTGGGTCGGGATCTATTAATAGTTCCCAGACCCGAAAATTCAGTTTATTGAAGCATGGTCTTAAATGCAAGCAGAAGGTCTTATGCTTTCATTTTATTAATCAGCTCACTTATTGTGGCTTGTTCATCTTGCATGATGACCATTTGAACATTGAATTTTGCAAGCAGATCTTTTGCCTTAGGGCCAAAATCCCCTGACACAACTTTCCCTACTCCAAGTTCAATCATTTTTTCACCTGCCATGGTACCTGCTCCGCCTTGAGCGTGTACATTCTCATTTTCAATAAATGTTGTCTCCTGCGTTGTTTCATCGAAAATACAAAACCATGCACCTCTTCCAAATCTTAGATCGAAGGAGGAGTTAAGTGAGTTTCCTTTTGATGTGATTGCTGTTTTCATTTATTTAATTTTTAATCATATATATTACAAATTCAAGCTAAAGCTTTTGATTGCTCAGGCTTTATTTAAGTGTTCAATGTTTTGTGTTTTACAAATTGGGCATGCCTGCTCTTTATGTGTTGAGGGAATGGTAAATCGTGCATGGCATTTTGAACAGGCAAACCAATTTTCATCGAGATGTGCATTTCCATACACCGATTTAATCTCTTTAGTCTCTACCAGTGCTTTGGCTACTTTCCTTCTCGCGCTTTCATAAATGCGTGCAAATGTTGGCCGCGAAACTCCCATAATCTCACAGGCCTCCTGATGATTCATTAAATCGTAATCGGCAAGTTTAAGGGCTTCGTACTCTTCATAAAGTAATTCAACCGCTCCATTCGATTTTTGATTAGACCCATAAGGCTTGTATCCTTTGAATAGGGGAGGTGCAACAACTCTTCGTAGTCTTTTTCGTCTTGGCATGTAATTTATTTTTATACAAAGATAATGAGAATATTCTCATTATAATGACTTTTGCACAGATTTTTTTTGCGTAACAAATAATGGATTTACTTGAACTTTAATCAGCGCTACTTGTAGTGGATAAGAACCCACAATTTTCTACATTTGTGAAAAACAATCAAGAATGAAAAATATATTACTAATCGGAATTGCGCTGCTTTTTAGCGCAAATCTATTTGGCCAGACTACCGGGGTCGTCAATCACAACTTATCGGTTCAGATAGACCCTTACACATCTACGATACATGTTACCGACTCCATTACAATTGGCAAGGATTGTAAACGAGAGTTTTTATTGAATGAACTTTTTATTCCAACTAGTCAAACCAGTAAAGTATCATTTATAAAAGTAAAGGATAATGAGAAAGTGTCGGACGTTGGCATGGATAGAGATGATGCTGATGGCGAGTCAGACCTAAATCTAACGAGATGGAAAATTAAAGGTGCAGCTTTGCAGTTTGTTGTTAGTTATGCAGGGAAGATAGAAACAGAAATAGCCGAAAGCGAAGAAAACTACCAGCGCGCTTTTGCTCAGTCAACAGGGATTATTAACGATCGAGGTGTGTACCTGGCTGGTTCTACTTACTGGGTGCCAACCTTCGAAGATCAATTAATGACTTTTACCTTGAATACGGAGTTGCCCAAAACCTGGAGAAATGTAACCATCGGTGAGCGTACGTTTGAGCAAGTGAGTGGAGAAAAGCATTTCGATACCTGGGTGTGTAATAATCCGCAAGAAGAGGTATTTCTAATTGCAGCTGCTTTTAACGAGTATTCGCATGATATGAATAGTGGTTTAAAAGCAATGGCATTTTTGCGCTCTCCAGATGAAGGCCTTGCCAATAAATACTTGGAAGTAACTGAGCAATACATGCAAATGTATGTTGAATTAATTGGCGATTATCCTTATACAAAATTTGCATTGGTCGAAAATTTTTGGGAGACGGGTTATGGAATGCCGTCCTTCACTTTATTGGGTGAAAAGGTGATTCGCTTTCCTTTTATACTTCATTCATCGTACCCGCATGAACTCCTGCACAATTGGTGGGGAAATAGCGTGTATGTCGATTTTGAATCTGGTAACTGGTGCGAAGGGATTACAGCATATCAGGCCGATCACTTAATAAAAGAGCAACGCGGGGCAGGTGAGGAATATCGTCGATCAACTTTACAGAAGTTCAGCAACCTGGTTACGGCCGACAATGACTTTCCGCTTAACAAATTTCTTTCGCGTTACGATGGTCCAAGCGAGGCAATTGGATATGGAAAGAGTTTAATGATGTGGCACATGTTACGCCGAAAGTTAGGCGACGAGAATTTCACCAAAGGCATGCAACTTTTCTATAAGAACAATAAGTATAAAACGGCCTCATTTACCGACATCCGTTTGGCATTGGAAGAAGTCGCTGGTTTCGATCTAAGTTCATTCTTCGCACAATGGGTAGATCGTGTTGGAGCGCCAGAGTTAGCTATTGCCAATATTAATACCGATATGTTTGCTGGTAAATACCGCATTAATATAAGTATTGAGCAACAGCAGAAAGACGATGCATTTAACATTGATGTACCTGTTCATGTAGCAACTGAGAATGGTGTTGAGACCTTCGTATTTAATATGAATAAAAAACAGCAGGATTTTCAAATATCAATGGATAGCAAGCCAATGAAGTTAGTAATTGATCCGCAATATGATGTATTTAGAATTTTGCATCCGGCGGAGGTACCTCCAACTTTATCGAAGATTTGGGGTAGCGAAACTGCTTTAATTGTTTTGCCTGCAAAGGCAGACAGAACACAGTTGGTCATGTATGAGGAGTTTGCCAATGCCTGGAAAAAAACTGATGAATCGAAATTTGAAATAGTGTATGACAATAAATTAAAGGAATTGCCAGTAAACAAGACTGCCTGGATTATTGGGTTCGAAAATAAGTTTGCAGATGAAATGAAAGAGCAACTGCTGGCTTATAATGCAACAATCGTAGCCGATTCAGTAAGATTTGAAAAACAAAATTTAGCTAAATCAACTAATAGTTTTGTGTTTACCCTTTCCAATACCAATGATATATCGAAGCAACGAATTTTTATTTCGGTAGGAAAAAAAGAGGCCATAGCCGGTTTAGTCAGAAAACTACCGCACTATGGCAAATACAGTTATCTGGCTTTTAGTGGCGATGAGCCAAGCAATATTGCTAAGGGGCAGTGGCCTGTAACAAATTCACCTTTGGTAAAGGTCTTTGATGAACAAGCTCAAAATGTATCGGTGATAGAACCCCGCGAAGCTTTAGCAACTTTTAAAGCCGTATTTTCTGAGAAGCGTATGATGTCGAGTGTTAAATATTTAGCATCCGAAGAACTGAAAGGTAGGGGATTGGGTACAGAAGAATTGGATCAGGCTGCCAGGTATATCGCGGATCAATTTAAGGACGCCGGATTGAAACCAATTGGCAGAGATTATTACCAGAAATTTAAGCATGCCTTCCATGGAAAAGGAGAAATGGATCTTACCAATGTGATTGGTATTATTCCCGGAACAGATGCTAATCTGAAAGATGAACCTGTTGTAATATCTGCACATTACGATCATTTAGGATTGGGCTGGCCGGATGTGCACAAAGGTGATGAAGGTAAAATTCATTATGGTGCCGATGATAATGCAAGTGGAGTTTCAATAATGATTGAGCTGGCGAGAAACATGGCCAAGTCGGCTAAACCAAAGCGAACGATTGTTTTTCTGGCCTGCACTGCAGAGGAAGCAGGACTGGTTGGCTCACGCTATTTTGTGGCTCATAGTAAAGACTATTTTAAGGGTGAGCTATTTGCCAATGTAAACCTGGATACGGATGGTAGCTTGTTTGATAAGAAACTAATGGTATTGAATGCGAATAGTGCCAGAGAGTGGAAATTCATTTTCATGGGTACTGATTATACAACAGGAATCGCATCGGAAGTAGTAGAGCAGGAACTTGATGCCAGCGATCAGGTGGCTTTTATTGAAAAAGGCATACCGGGGATTCAACTGTTTACCGGAGCTACTGAACATTACCACAAACCAAGCGATGTGTTTGAGAGAATTGATGGACCGGGTATGGTGAAAGTAGCGATTGTAACAAAGGAGGTGCTTACTTATTTGGCTGATCGCACAGAACCAATGAATTTCCAGGGTACGGCTAAAGCAGCATCGCCTGCCGGCGGAAAAATGGCTGCGAAGAAAGATCGTAAAGTAAGTACTGGTTCCATACCCGATTTTGCATTTAAAGGCGAAGGTGTAAAAATCTCGAGTGTAATGGCTGGTTCAGCAGGTGAAGAAGCCGGCTTGAAAGCTGGTGATGTAATTGTTGAACTGGATGGTATTAAAACTGAAAATCTGAGAACTTACTCAAACCTTTTGAAGAAATATCAACCAGAGGATGTGATTACATTAAAAGTGATGAGGGAGGCTGAAGAGCTCTTAATGAAACTGAAATTAAAGGAAAGGTAAAGAGCAGCTAGCTCCAATAAAAAAACGCTGATTCCAGGTACAGGAATCAGCGTTTTTTTATGACGTTTATTATCGGGTAAATTATCCTATTTGGTGTATGGATAGTTTTTAAGATTACCTGGGAGTAAAGGTTTCCAGTTATTTGTTTTGAGTGTTTTGTGCATAAAACTGTTCGCACCATATTCAAGTGTTTTAGCATCATAACCTAATAAAGTTAGGAAAGCCGCTACAGCTGCACTGTGATGTCCTCCGTAGCAATATACAACAATTGTTTTGTCGAGTGGCAATGTTTTCAAATCTGTTGTGCGCTTTAACGATTGCTTGGGTAGGTAATTAACAGCACCTTTAATGTGCCCTGCTTTGTACAGCTTCTCCGGCCAATATGAAATGATGTAATAGTT
>JBFHES010000206.1:0-8335 GCA_041584015.1 Bacteroidales bacterium | reverse complement strand
TTCACGTTCACTGCTCATAACATTAAACTTGTCACCTGCCTGAGGTGCGCCATTTAATCCCAGAATCAGCACCGGAGTTGCAGGGCCTGCTTTGGTGATTTTCTTTCCACGCTCGTTGAACATTGCTTTTACGTGTCCGAAATGTGGACCAGCAAGAATAATGTCACCAATCTTAAGAGTTCCAGATTGAACCAAAATTGTTGCAACATAACCACGACCTTTATCAAGTGATGATTCTATGATTGTTCCAACAGCGTTTCTATCAGGGTTGCTCTGTAAATCTAACATTTCAGCTTCGAGTAATACTTTTTCAAGTAGCTCTTCGATGTTAGTTCCATTTTTTGCTGAGATATCTTGTGACTGAAATTTACCACCCCATTCTTCAACCAGGTAGTTCATTTGAGCAAGACCATCTTTTATCTTTTCAGGATTAGCTCCTGGTTTATCAATCTTGTTAATTGCAAAAACAATAGGTACTCCAGCTGCAGCAGCATGGTTAATTGCTTCAATTGTCTGAGGCATGATGTTATCATCAGCAGCTACAACAATAATTGCAATATCGGTAACCTGTGCTCCACGTGCACGCATTGCAGTAAACGCTTCGTGACCAGGAGTGTCAAGGAATGTTATTGTTTTTCCACTATCCAGGTTAACGCTGTAAGCTCCAATGTGCTGTGTAATACCACCTGCTTCACCAGCAATTACGTTTGCTTCGCGAATATGGTCAAGTAAGGAAGTTTTACCATGGTCAACGTGACCCATTACGGTTACAATTGGTGAACGAGGTTTAAGATCTTCAGGTGCCTCTTCAACTTCCTGGATGAGTTCTTCTTCATCAATGCTGATAAACTCAACAGTAAATCCAAATTCGTCTGCAACGATGGTCATCGTTTCTGCATCCAATCGTTGATTAATAGAAACGAACATACCTAAAGACATACAGGTGGCAATAATGTTGGTTGCCGGAATATTCATCATTGAAGCCAATTCGCTTACTGAAACGAATTCGTTTACCTTCAATATTGACTTTTCCTGTTCTGTTCTTTCGTCTACCTCATGCTGTTTTTGACGAACATCATCACGTTTCTGACGACGGTGTTTTGCTGATTTCTTAGAACCCTTGGTTGTTAATCTTGCCAAAGTATCTTTAATCTGCTTCTGTACATCTTCCTCGGTAATCTCTGCTTTTACAGGACGCTTTTTAGCTGCACCCGGTCTTGCAGGCTTTTTACCTTTATTATCTTTATCCCCTGGCTTATAAGGGTTAACTCTTTCTTTTTGTATTCTTTTACGACGCTTCTTGTTGGCATCATCGTTTGATGACGCTACTGGCTTTTTCTTAGGGCCTTTTTTCTCTTTTACAGGAAGCTCTATTTTTCCTACTACAGTAGGACCGGTGAGTTTTTCAACCCTCGTTTTAAGGAATTCTTCTTTACCTTTTTCTTCTTCAGGTTTAGCTGGCTTAGCAGGTGCTTTACCTGTTTTCAACTGAGCAGCTTCTTCTTCGTCTGTTCCGGATACTTTCTTTCTCCACTCTTCCTGAGCGTCTTTTCTTGCCTTTATCTTATCTACTCGTTCCGCTTCGCGCTGTTTTTTCGATTTCTTCGCCGGACGTGTTCTTTGATTTAAAGTGTTCAGGTCAATTTTACCAATTACTTTAACTTCACCATCATCCTCAGCAGGAGCTACAACCTTTGTTGCATCTTCAGCAGGAGCCTCTTCAGTTGGAGTTGCATCCTTCGTTTGCTTCTCCTCTTTCTTCGGCTCTTCTGTTGGTACTGGTTTTTCAGGAACTTCAGCTATCGGTTCTTCAGCCTTTTCTTCAGCAACTGGCTCTTCCTTTAAAGGTTCAGCCGGAGCAGTTTTCACTTCTTCAACTTTTTCAGTTGGTTCAGCTTTTACTTCTTCCTTAAGCTCTGGTGCCTCTTCTTTAGCAACTGGCTTTTCAGCCGGAGCCTCAACCGCTGGTTCTGCTTCTGGTGCTTTGGCAACAACAGCTTCTTTTTCCTTTACAGGCTCCTCAACGGCCTCTTCAGCTTTCGCTTCTTCGGGCTTGGCTTCTTCAACTTTCTTGGCAGCTGGCTTTTTACCTTTCTTCAAGGAGTCCACATCTACTTTACCAAGAATCTTGAGGCCTGGTTTTTTTGTTTCAGTTTTAGGTTCTTCGGCAACAGGCTCTTCAGCAGGTGCTTCTTCTTCCTTAACTGGTTCAACAACTTCCGGTGTCTCGGCAGTTGGCGTTGGTTCTTCAATAACTGGTTCAGCAGTTTCGGCCTTCTCTTCTGTATCTTCAAGTAGCTCGTGCTCTGACTGACCGTCTAATGTAATAGTCTCTTTTTTAACGCGAGCACTTTGCATTAGCTTTTCCGATTCTTTCTTAATCTCACTATCGGATTTAAATTCCTGAAGAAGAAGATCATAAAATTGTGCAGGAACCTTGTTGTTTGGCTTTGAATCAATGTCTAGTCCTTTCTTATTAAGAAATTCGACAATGGTGGTGAGCCCAACGTTTAAATCCCTGGCAATTCTACTTAATCTTGTACCTTTTGTCCCTTCTGCCATAATGTGATGACCTTCAGTTTTATTTTTATTAAATGACCAATTTAAAACTAGTCGTATACGCAAACAACATCAATCTGTTTGCTATTCAAATTCCGTTCTAAGGATTTTTATAACCTCCTTAATGGTTTCTTCCTCAAGATCTGTTCTCTTAACAAGATCTTCAACGCTAAGCTCAATAACAGCTTTTGCGGTATCACAACCGATGGCCTTTAATTCATCCAGAATCCAACCGTCAATTTCATCTACAAACTCTTCAATGTCTACATCTTCATTGTCTTCTTCGTCAATGTCTCTGTATACATCAATCTCGTATCCTGTTAACTGGCTGGCCAATTTAATATTTAAACCACCTTTACCAATTGCTAAGGATACCTGATCAGGTTTTAGATATACTTCTGCTTTTCCTGCTGCTTCTTTAATTACAATGCTATTGATTTTAGCAGGGTTTAAAGCACGCTGAATATATAATTGCAGATTTGAAGTATAATTAATTACATCAATATTCTCGTTCTTAAGCTCGCGAACAATACCGTGAATTCTTGAACCTTTCATACCAACACATGCTCCAACCGGATCGATGCGTTCGTCGTATGATTCTACAGCAACCTTTGCTCTTTCACCTGGCATTCTAACAATCTTCTTAATGGTAATTAAACCATCGAATATCTCAGGCACTTCATTCTCAAACAAACGTTCAAGAAATGCAGGCGATGTTCTTGAAAGAATAATTACCGGACTGTTGTTACGCATATCAACTTTAACAACTACTGCGCGTAAGGCATCACCTTTGCGGAAATAGTCTGTTGGTATTTGCTCAGTTTTAGGCAGAATTAATTCGTTCCCTTCATCATCCAGGATTAAGATTTCTCTTTTCCAAACCTGATAAACTTCACCGGTTACGATGTCACCAATTCGGTCTTTATATTTTCCGTAGATATTATCTTTTTCAAGCTCAAGAATACGCGAAGTAAGATTTTGCCTTAATGCTAAAATCGATCTTCTTCCAAAATCAAGTAGCTTTACTTCGTCTGTAAAGTCTTCTCCAACTTCGTAGTCTTCATCAATTTTTAATGCGTCAGAAATTCTGATCTGAAGATTTGCATCTTCCAGCTCATCATCTGCAACTACCTCTCTGTTTCTCCAGATTTCGAAGTCGCCTTTATCAATGTTAATGATAATGTCGAAATTCTCATCTGTTTCGAAACGTTTTTGCAACATTCCGCGAAAAACATCTTCGAGGACACGCATCATTGTGGCTCTGTCAATGTTCTTTAATTCCTTAAACTCGGAAAAAGTATCTATCAAATTTAAGTTTTCCATAATCTTAAATTCTGACTAATTTTTATTTAAAGCTAATTTCAACCTTGGTTGATTTTATTTCGTCAAATCGAAAAGACAGTTGTTCTGTTACCAGCTGTTTCTTCTTTTTGCCTTCTAATTTAATTTTCTTTTGAAATTCAATCTTGAATCCTTCTTCAGAAACATCGATTAATTTTCCTTTAAACACGTTGCCGGTAAGATCAGTTACCTTAACATCGTTTTCAAGATTCTTCTCGTATTGTTGAATTACCTTGAACGGAAGGTCGAGTCCTGCGGTAGAAACTTCAAGCTCAAAATCTTCAACGTCGCGGTCGTAATTGCCTTCAATAGCCCTACTTACGCGAATACAGTCATCAATGCTTACTCCTTCAAATCCATCAATGTACACATTGATCTTATTTGAAGTGCTGACAGTAATGTCAACAAGAAACTGAGTTGCTTCATCAAGCTGAGCAATTACAATCTGTTCTATTTCGGATTTGTTTATCATTCTTGTTTCCAATAAAATAGGGGACTTTTGTCCCCTATCTACACCGACTCTCCTTCAAGGCGCAAAACTAACAAGTTTTTTCCAATAAAAAAAATTCCCTGTATCAAATAATATCTGACTATCAGGAGATATCGGTATTTGTTGTTAGCGCTTTACATATTGCGCATCGTAATACTTTTCATAATCGCCGGAAATGATATTGTTTAGCCAGTCAATATTGGCCAAATACCAATCCACTGTTTTCGTTATTCCTTCTTCGAATTGCAAGGACGGTGTCCAGCCTAATTCTGTTTGCAGCTTGGTTGAGTCAATGGCATATCTAAGGTCGTGCCCGGCACGATCTTTTACATAAGTAATGAGCTTCTCAGAACTACCTGCTTCTCTGCCGAGTGCTGTATCCATTACCTGACATAATTTCTTAATCAGGTCGATATTGGTCCACTCGTTATTGCCGCCTATGTTATAGGTTTCGCCATTGGCTCCTTTGTGGTACACAACATCAATTGCCGATGCATGATCTTCTACATATAACCAGTCGCGTACATTTTCGCCTTTACCGTAAATAGGAATTGGTTTGTTGTTTTTAATATTGTTAATGGCCAAAGGAATCAATTTCTCTGGGAAATGATTTGGTCCGTAATTGTTTGAACAGTTTGATATAACAACAGGTAATTTGTAGGTATGGAAATAGGCACGCACAAGGTGATCGGAACTTGCTTTAGCCGCTGAATACGGACTGCGTGGATCGTATGGAGTTTCTTCAACAAAGAAACCTTCTTCGCCAAGTGAGCCGTAAACCTCATCAGTGGAAATGTGGTAGAAACGCTTGCCTTTCATTTTGTCTTTCCATGATAAGCGGGCTGCATTTAGCAGTACCATTGTACCAACAATGTTGGTTTGGATAAACTCCAATGGATTGGTTATGGAACGATCTACATGCGATTCGGCGGCTAAATGAATTACTGCGTCGAACTGATAATCGTTAAACAATTTGTTGATGAATGCTTCATCCCGTATGTCACCTTTTACGAATTCGTAATTAGGTAATTGGTCAATGTCTTTTAGGTTTTCAAGGTTACCCGCATAGGTAAGGGCATCAAGATTAACAATCTTATAATTTGGATATTTGTTTACAAATCGGCGCACAACATGCGATCCGATAAATCCAGCACCTCCGGTAATTAAAATAGTTTTGTCCATATTATGGTATTTTATGTTTTCTAATTGATAACGACAAAGTTAAATAAAAAGTCGCCAATCGAGCTGATGATTGTTTACAGATGACTGATTATTTCTCTTTACTCCTGTAATGTTTTTCCCAGTTCCAGGCAGAAAGCAAGGTGTCTTCTAAACTTATTTCAGCTTTCCAGCCTAATTCTTCGTTGGCAAATGTAGTATCAGCATATACTTGTTCCACATCGCCTGCACGACGTTCAACAATTTTGTAATTTACTTTTTCGCCGGTTGCTGTTTCAAATCCATTGATTACCTCTAAAACAGAGTTCCCATTTCCAGTTCCCAGATTGAAGTATTCGAAGTTCTTTTTATTCTTATTTTGGATCAATCGTCTGATGGCAATAACATGTGCTTTTGCCAGATCAACCACATTTATGTAATCGCGAACAGCTGATCCATCAGGAGTATTATAATCATCGCCAAACACACTAAGTTGATCTCTTAAGCCTATTGCGGTTTGCGTAATGAAAGGAACTAAGTTGTTAGGGACACCAATTGGTAATTCGCCAATCAAAGCACTTTCGTGCGCACCAATCGGGTTAAAATAGCGGAGTGCAATTGTTTTTAATTGCGGGTGTGCTGCAATGGTATCCTGGATTATTTCTTCGGAAATTTGCTTGGTGTTTCCATATGGAGAATTGGCCTGCTGTACGGGGGCATTTTCTGTAACAGGTAATTCTTCCGGTTGTCCGTATACAGTACATGATGAGGAGAATACCAAGTTTGGTACTTTGAACTCATTCATACAGCCCATTAGATTCAGTAATGTTATTAGGTTGTTTCGGTAATATTTTAAGGGCTCTGCAACCGATTCGCCTACGGCTTTGTAAGCCGCAAAATGAATGATTGAATTAATGCCAGGATATTTTGTGAAAAGGCTTTTGGTTTTATCCAGATCGGCAAGATCAAACTGTTCGAAGGCAGGTCTTATTCCTGAGATTTTCTCAATGCCGTCCAGAACTTCAATAAATGAGTTCGATAGATTGTCGACAATCACAACATTATAACCAACCTTTTGTAATTCAACTACGGTGTGCGAACCAATATATCCGGTGCCGCCCGTTACTAATACATATTCTTTCATTCGTACGATTTTTATTTTCAGTTCCTGCTACGGAAATATCCATGTGGGGTTACCCAACAGATGTTGCAAGTATTCTGTTTTGTAAAGTAAGGAAAAAAAGTAGCTACGCGAAAAAAGAAATAGTTAAGAAATCATGAAATTGTGGCGTGTTAGCCATTGATTTAAATTAAATTTGGAAGCAAAGTTTAATTGAATGGAATGTAAGAAAGACAAAAATACGGAGAGTTGTAATTGCTCCTATCCGTGTGCTAAGAAAGGAATCTGTTGCGAATGTATTGCGTCGCATCGATCGAAAGGACAATTGCCAGCCTGTTATTTTCCTAATGATATTGAAAAAGGTTACGACCGATCTATCGAAAACTTTATGGAGGTGTATAAGGAACGCGGACCATGGTGGAATTAGGTGGTCTTATGTTAACTATTGTAGGTAGTAAATTCAACATTAACACAAGTGTAGCTACAGCAATAAAATAAGTGTATTAGCAGCAAAAGAAATATCCAGGATATGAAAAGAACGGCTTTAATTATTGGTGCAACCGGAATGGTTGGAAGTGAATTACTTTCACAATTATTGAATCATGAGCATTATGAGTTCGTGAAAATATTTGTGAGAAGATCGACTGGAATTCAGCATGAGAAACTGAAAGAATTTATTGTTGATTTTGATCATCCTGAAGATTGGAAGATAGAGATGAATGCTGATGTTCTGTTTTCAACCATGGGAACAACCATGAAAACAGCTGGCTCAAAAGAAGTCCAGTATAAAATCGATTTCACTTATCAATTTAACGCAGCAAAAGCTGCAGCTGAAAATGGAGTTGAGTCTTACGTGCTTGTTTCTGCGCAGGGTGCTAATGCTCAATCAAAAGTATTCTACTCCAGAATGAAAGGCGAGCTGGATGATGCGGTGCAAAAATTACCGTTCAAAAAAGCCTTTGTCATGCGTCCTTCAATCCTCGATGGGGATAGAAAAGAAAACCGACCAATGGAACAAATTGCCTTAAAGCTCATGAGAAAATTGGCTGCTTGGGGACTGCTCAGAAAATACAAGCCAATCCATGCCAAGGTTGTTGCTGCTGCAATGATTAATGCTGACTTAAGATTCACGGACAAATATGCTATTGTTGATCATCTGGATATGTTTAAGTTGGCTGAGAAGTAGAAAGTATGTTGCTATTTTGGTGATAAGTATAGTTCTTGTTACATACTATAGACCTCTCAATCGTTTCTCTCTTTCGAGGTGACCTCTGTTTCGAAATGGAAGGTAAATGGTAGGCGGCAAGGCCGCCTACCATTTACCTTGATCAGATCAAATATGGTCATATCGAGCGAAGCGAGATATCTGTCTACGAAACCGGTGGGTTCTTTGCAAATGGCTGTGCAAAATTTGGTCATATCGAAATAAGCGATATATCTGATTATGGTAAACCAGGATTCTTTGCTTGTCATCAGAAAAATGTAGCTCTATGTAGTGCAGTGAGATATCTATCAAGGATACGATTTGGCTGGAAGTACACTTTAAACACTCTTTTAGTAGTCAACTTTTTAAAATAAGTCAGCTAAATACAGCAGGCTAAATCAAATTAGTCGACTTCATGCATCGGGCATCAAACATCTAACAATTCCAATTATCTTTGTGGCAT
>JBFHES010000205.1:0-8360 GCA_041584015.1 Bacteroidales bacterium | reverse complement strand
TAAACCTTGCCGAGAACTATGGCTATTTGCAAAAACTAGAGATTGATGATATTGCAAATACTGATCTGCAAAGGCATGATATTGTTCTTATCAATGGAATTCCGATTGATATACCAGTAATAGCCGGAATTATTACTACAGAGTTTCAAACGCCTTTAAGTCACATTAATGTGTTGAGTCATAATAGAGGAACACCCAATATGGCTTTACGCGATGGTTTTACAAATCCAAAGTTAGACTTTGCGGCCGGAGAACTGGTATATTTAAATGTGCTTAGTGATACCTTTTATATCCGATCGGCGAGTATTCAGGAAGCAACTGCATTTTGGAGCAATAATGAACCGCAGGATACCGTGGTGCTTTTTAAGGATACTGGTAATTATGGAATGATTAATTTGGATGATGCAGACATAGATGATGTGAGCAAGATAGGAGGGAAGGCTTCAAATTTTGCTGAAATGTTGAATGCCTTTGCGGATGAAGGAATGGAAGCTCCGGTGCCTGAAGGGCATTTCGCCATTCCGTTTTATTATTATCAAAAACATTTAATCGATCACGGTCTGGAAAGTCACATTGAAGAGATGTTAAAAGATGAAGACTTTATAAGCAACAGCGGTGTGCGCAAAAGTAAATTGCAATTGCTCCGAGATAGTATTATTAATGCTCCGCTAAGCACCGACTTAATGAATGCTGTAGTGCCGCTTCTAATGCAAGATGAGCGCTTTTCCGCTTTTCGGTTTCGTTCATCTACCAATGCCGAGGATCTTGAAGGATTTAACGGTGCAGGCCTGTACAGTTCGTTTACCGGAAAACTTAACGACCAGGAAAAGCCAGTGGATGTAGCGATAAAAAAGGTTTGGGCTAGTTTGTGGAACTACTCTGCATTTGAGGAGCGTGAATATTTTAAGATCGATCATTTGTCTTGTGCAATGGGAGTGTTGGTGCATCGGTCGTTTCCGGATGAGGATGCCAACGGAGTTGTAATAACACATAATCCTTATAACACCAATCACGGCTTTATAGTGAATGTCCAATACGGAGAAATTAGCATTGTCGATCCTGATCCGGGTGTTATACATGATCATTTGGTAATTTATGATTTCTCAATCTCTGGACAAACCCCATATACCTTGGAATACTTTAGCTATTCTAATGCATTGCTGCACAGCAATGGTAACGTAATGAGTGATGCAGAACTATATCAGCTGGGCAACTATTTAAGTATTATAAAAGAGTATTTCTACGATGAGGTTTATGATTGTGATTGCATCTACAAAGATTTTGCATTGGATGTTGAGTTCAAAATAGACTCTGATGTTTCGCCTCGAAAATTATACATTAAGCAAGTAAGACCTTACTAATTCTGTTGGTTCTGGCAGCATATTTTCTTTTATCACTAAACTAAACCTCTGGGGTGTTTTTTATTGCTATAAATGCCAGATAGGTAAACATGTTATAAAAGTCTTTTGCCCTTTGACCAACTAATTTATTTGGTGTAAATCACTTAATAAGTTAAATTCGACAGCTAGTTAAGCTAAATGCTTAAGGTTAATTAAAAAACCTAAATAAACACTCGTTAACTAATCACAGAAACAATGACAAAAAAACTACTCTATTTATTATTAGCAATTCTCGTTTTTAATAGCTGTAAAAAGGATACGGACGAACCGGACCCAACAGATGCACCTACAAAATTTTCGCTTGAGTTTAATCAACCTATAAGCTACGTAACGGGCACAACTTACGCTCTAATTCACGATCGCGAAGGAATTCTTATTGATTATAAAAATATTACAGGACTTGAGACTTTTGCCATGGAAGTTCAGTCGCCTAACAGCGATTACACATTAAGCTATTGTAACGTTGATGCAGAAGGCGATGTTGATATAAAAACAACATTTAGAATGAAAGCGAGCAGCCTCACACAGAACCCTCCAATGCAGGCGCCTCCTTTAAACACTTTTAAGTTGTACCTTGATGAACTAGATTATAATTATGGCGATATCAATTTTTCAAGCAAGTACCATTTCTCTTCTACTATCGATTATAGCGCAATTATGGATAACGCCAGCATCTCTTTTATGAGTAGATGCGAAGGCACGGATTTTTTGCTGTTTGATGATTACTATGAAAATTATTACTACCTCACCGATCTAGAACCATCAATATACTATATGGGCTATAATTTGAATAATTTAATAGAATATAGTTGTAGTCAGGCTGATGTAAATATAAAGGCAGTTGAAGGCGCCATGGAATCGGAGTTCACCTTAACCGGAATAAAAGATGGTAGTATTTACGGCGATTATCCAAAAATCTTTAAAAGGGAGTTGTATGAGAGTGGCTATAGCTGGGATAATCAGATTTCGATTAGCTATCCGGCAGGCATTTTCAATTCATACATGTCAAGGTTAACAGGTTATGGTCCTTCCAATAGTACGGTTTGGGAAAGTCAGAAAATTGGCAGCATACCTACCGAAATTTCAGAGCCAAACATAAATATCTCTTATGAAGGTTACATTCTTGAGGATTTTAGTTTTACCGTTCAAGGTGAGTATGACTATTGTAGAGGACGATTTTATGGAAATTCTGGTGGTCAATTGCTGTCGTGGGAGATTTATGCTCCGGGAGATATTCGTTATTTACCCGCGCTAGAATTGCCTGCTGAAATACTAGCCAATTATACATTGTCTTTTAATAATCTACAAATGTATGACTTGTCCGCGGTGAGCTGTGATGCGGTTACCGACTACTCACAATTCTTCAGTACTAATTGGATTGATGCCGAAGAACAACTAATGTTGCGCTACGATGCATATACTTTTCTACAGCGCATGGTATTGATTAGTCCGGTATTTAAGAAAGAGCTAGAGCATTTGGTTAAATAAATAATAACTTAATAAAACAGGAGAAGCATGGAAACGAATGAAGTTGAAACGAATGAGGTACATCTTTTTAGAAATATTGCATTAAATTTTAGCGGAGGTGGTTATCGTGCTTCGTCTTTTTCATTGGGTGTGTTATCCTATTTAAATGATTTTCAATTTAACGGTAAACCCTTATTGCAAAATGTAAAAGGCCTAAGTACGGTTAGTGGTGGCTCGTTAACAGGAGCAACCTATGCAGCCTACACCGCAGATGGTCTTCTGTTTCAGAAATTTTATGATGATTTCTATGCTGTACTTCATAATGATGAATTACTGTCTAAGGCTTTGGAACGATTTGCTAATAACGACCTTTGGAAGAAGACACATAAAAAG
Source organism: Bacteroidales bacterium (assembly GCA_041584015.1). Taxonomy (GTDB): domain Bacteria; phylum Bacteroidota; class Bacteroidia; order Bacteroidales; family M50B96; genus JBFHES01. The sequence goes on along the minus strand of JBFHES010000205.1, from coordinate 5,100 downwards.
CGCTCACTCATTAATTCATTTGCACTTACCTATGAAGAGCTGTTAACTCAAAAGACGTTTGGTGAGTTGCAAGCTGGCAAATCGCACCTTCAGGATATTTGCTTTAATGCCACTGATTTTTCTTTTGGTTTGGCATTTAGATTTCAAACTACTGGTAAATTTGGTAATTACAGGTTGTATAATACCTTTCTAAACGATCTTTCAGCTGACATGAAACTAGCCGATGCCATTGCTTCTTCATCTTGTTTTCCTGTTGGCTTTGAGCCTTTGGTAATGCCCGATGACTTTGTAAGCGATCATAAAGCCCCGGCATACATTGCTCTTAAACAAGAAGAAGCTTATGAAAAGGGCATCGGTATTATGGACGGTGGTATTATCGATAATCAAGGTATTGGTAGTATTATGAAAGCTAATGCCCGACGCAAAAAGGAAGACGCGTATGATCTGATAATGGTTTGCGATGTTGGTAGTTATATGATGGACCCTTGGGAGCCTTCTACCATGGATCTTGGGAAGAAAAGTTGGTCGATGTCGGTTATTGATTTGTACAAATCGGTGGCCGCAAAATTAAAAAAGCGCTGGTGGTTCTGGGTTCCTGTTGGATTAAGTGCTGTGCTGTTTACCGGCGCTTACTTCCTCAATCCTGGAACTTGCTTGTATATTGCTGGAGGTGCTACAACAGCGATTGCTTTGGTGGCAGGTATTCTACAGCTATTAATGTCAGCATCAGAATCACTTGCGATGCGCTTTTGGGAACGCGTAATGGAAATGGTCCCCGGCTTCTTAAAGGGTAAACTTAAGTTTTTTGAAAACTTGAAATTACGCTTGTTTGGCAGAATGCTCGAAGAGCGTGGAACTTCGGCTTTGAAAATGATTAATGACGTTTTCCTAAAGCAACTTCGTAGACTGAATTATAATTTATTCTATTCCAGCGATAGCTTAAAGCACCGAAGAATTACGGCCTTAATTTATGAGTTAACTGATGCGCAGTATAAGGACGGGGCAAGTGATGAGCATGAACTGGACAAGAAAGATGAAAAGATTAAAGCACCCGGAAAGTGGGTTGCAGCTTCTGCAAAAATAGCCAGCGAAATGGGAACTACCTTGTGGTTTTCCAAGCAGGATAAGGAGCTTGAGCGCCTCAAGAATTTAGTGGCATGTGGTCAGTTTACCGCTTGCTATAATTTATTAAAGTATTGTGTCGACCTTGATAAAGCAAATGTAGTGAAAGACAATAAGCAATTGCAGGATACAATTAGTTTACTTCAAAAGGATTGGGGCAGCTTTGTAGAAGATCCTTATTGGCTGTACAAAAAAATGCACATTACAGACCTTTCATCGGAAAAATAATAGCCGATTTCACATTGTTTATTATATGTTTGGGCTTTTAAAATAATTAATCAAAATAATTTCACAGTTAAAGGTATTTTTATCAATGAAAAAAGAGATTTTAATCGTACTGCTTGCAATAGTTTTCTCAGCTTGTCAGCAGCAGACTAGCAAGAATGCTAGTACTCCTCCAAAAGTATCTGCTGAAGATGCAATTGCCAGTGCCTTGGCAAAAGAGGTGGTTAATGAAACCGCTAGAAGCTGGAAAGCTTATAAGGAATTTGCCTGGGGGCATGATGTGTTGGCACCGCTTACTAAAAGTTATACCGACTGGTACAGCGAGCCATTGTATATTTCCCCGATTGATGCCTATAGCACATTGCATTTAATGGGGCTTGAGGAAGATGCGAAGGAAATTGAAAACTATGTGGTAGATTCATTAGATTTTGACAAGGATATTGATGCCAAAATATTTGAAGTGAATATTCGAATTTTAGGAGGCCTGCTTGCAATGTATGAGTTGTCAGGAAATGATAAAGTATTGGCCAAGGCCGTTGATTTTGCAGATCGTATGTTACCTGCTTTTAATACGGCAACCGGTATTCCAAAGTACTGGGTGAACTTGCGAACAGGTGTGGCAAGAGGCGATACAGTGAATGTGGCTGAAGCTGCATCCTATACTTTCGAGATGGGTATTCTAAGCTATTATACGCAGGATCCTAAATATTATCAAGCCGGTAAAAAAGCCACGCTTGCTATATTCGAGCGACGTTCAGAGCTTGGCCTTATTGGTGAAATAATTGATGTTGAATCCGGTGAGTGGGTTTCTACACAAAGCCATATTTGTGCAGGCGTCGATTCTTATTACGAATATTTGTACAAAAGTTATTTGCTCTTTAATGATCCGGACTTAGGCGAGATTTGGGACGCAAGTATTGAATTAATTCATGAGTACCTGGGCGAAATGCACGAAGGTAATTTCTGGTATGGTAGGGCAGATATGCATACTGGTGAACATGTAAGTTCCGTAATTACCTTATACGATGCCTTCTTTCCTGCGCTACTTTCTTTATCAGGTGATTTAAAACATGCCGAGGCGTATCAGCAGAGCTGGCATTGGTTATGGAATAAGTATGGATTAGAGCCAATGGTCTATGATTATAAAGCTGGAACACCCAACTATCCGGCCTATGACTTAAATCCAGAGATAATAGAGTCTGCTTACTATTTGTTGCATTTAACAGGTAATAAAGCTTACTACACGCAAAATGAAAAGCATTGGGCAGATGTAAAGAAGCATTGTAGAACTGATGTGGCATTTACATCAATAGCCGATGTGCAAACAATGGAGCAGAAAGACTATATGCCTACATTCTTCTTTGCCGAAACCTTGAAGTATTTTTACTTGACTTTTTCTCATCACGAAGGAACATTCAATTTTGATGAGTACATATTTAATACAGAGGCTCACCAATTTAAACGCAGTACATTCGATAAAAAAATAGCAAAAACAAGATTAGGCTTCTAGGAATTCTTGGATTGGAATTTATAATGTGAATTATGCAGGATTGCACCTTAAGCCTTTATTGGGTGTTTTTCCTGAAAGAATATTGCAAGCACTAAACTAAATTGGTTTAGTGCTTGTTTCGTTTGTAGCTATTTATTAAAACAGATTTGTGCTATGTAAAAAAGAACAAAAGAAAACCCCTGGAAACTGAAAACGCCTCCTGGCAGCTCCTCTTATGAAATGTATGTTGATACAAAAGATGGAATGGAGATTATTGTGTGCACAGTAGGTAAAACCGTATTGCATTACAAATATCAGGTAATAGCTGATTTGCATGCTATGCTAAAGGAATTTAACGACTGGATGCCGCTAGGTAGTAAAGATGAAAAACAGGCAACAAAGGAAGGAACGGTTGAACATTGGGGCAGATCTGCAGATAATCCGGTTGCTGGATGGTATGGTTTGAAAAAGAATTTTAGAGGACGAGTGGGGATGTATATTCCACCTTTAATGGAAGAGTTGGGTTTGGCCGAATTGGAGCATAATGCAAGAAATAACCGCATGAGAGCTTTATAGCAATTGGCTGTTAGATCGCATATATTTGCCGATTTTTTTGTCGCAAGTTTCTATTCAGTGAATATTAGTTTTAAATAACAATAAGGTTTAATGTGCTACGATAAAACGTGCTGTAGCCATTGTCTAAATTCTGCGACTAAGCGAGCCCAATTGCATACGATCCAATGATTGTGGCTAGCATACAGAAAGGAAGGCATCCTTCTAAAAGCAGATAGACTGTCGACTAATTCTAGATATTAAGAAAGTAGGCAACCAGTACTATTTAAAGATTTGTATTAGTTAAGAATTATCCGCTATAGCCGATAGCTGTCTATTGCTCTGTTCATTTTGGCTGCCGCCCAAAACGAACCCAAAACCCTCCACAGATGCCAAATGAAAGCTTGCCTCAAATAGTTCTTGAGGCACCTTCATTAATAACTAGTCAAGCATTTTAAAAGATAGTGCATTCATCCAGAGCAGCAACTTTTATTTCGCGCCATCCGTGGACAAGCTCCCCTGCACGGCGAGCATAGTCGGCGCTAATTTAGGTTCATAAGTTTATATAGATTATTTGCCTTTATGCCTTTATAAATATTTGTTCTGAATCGCTGCACAGCAATGGCATCAGACTATGTGCCAAAAACAAGGTGAAATGACCACTGAAAATTGTTCTTTGTTTGAGCTCTTTGAAAAATGAAGAGAGTGAGTTTAAAACAATTTAAGTCATCACCTTAGTTTTTTTGAGAAGGTATATTCAGATTATTTTATGAAGTATATTTTAGTTGCCGATTAGCCTATCAGCCATTTTATCAGAATAGCAAATTCTAGCAATCTGTAAATAACAATACTGGCTTAGCTAAAGAATTGTTTTGAGCTAATCTGAATTGATATATATTTGACATTAAATAATTTGATAAGGTATTTAGCTGTAGAATAGCTTATCTGAACCACACATTAATGAGAGTAAAAATACTTCTATTGTCGCTGTTAGTAGCGACTAGCGCTTTAGGGCAGTCTGACTATAAGCAGATGATGAATGATATGCAGGTGAATTTTTATGATGTTGTTGAAGCGGCAGATAAATATTTCGAAACGCATACAAAAGGAAAAGGGTCGGGCTGGAAAGGTTATCAGCGTTGGAAAGCTGAAAATGAAAGCAAGTACTACCCGGATGGCAACAGAAGCCAGATAAATCCATATTTTCTTGCTCAAGCTCACAAACAGTTTAAAGAGAAAAATCCAGTGAACAAGAGTTTGTTTTCGGGTGAATGGCGTGATCTGGGCCCGTACGATGCAAACAATATCACCTCACATTACTCCCCGGGAATTGGCCGCGTTGAGTGTTTTTGGATCAATCCTGTTGATACAACACATATGTTCATGGGATCGAGAAGTGGAGGTTTTTGGATGAGCAGCAACGCTGGTGCAAGCTGGATAAACACAACTGATCATTTAATTGCTTCGGGAGTTAACACCATTGCTGTGTCGCCGGGAAATAGTGATACTGTTTTAATCAATATACAGAACGCATCGAATAACACTACTCATGGTATTTTTAGATCAGTAGATGGCGGTGCTACCTGGGCTATAACTCCCTTTAATCCGGTTAACCTTGGATGGGGAGGATTAGGGACCAACAATAAAATATTCAAGATTGTATATCATCCAACAATCCCCAACCTTGTGTTTGTTGGCACATCAATGGGGGT
>JBFHES010000204.1:0-8375 GCA_041584015.1 Bacteroidales bacterium | reverse complement strand
GGCTGCCAGCACGTATTCTGTTCCATGTAGCAGAAAATTATTTAGCTCCTGTCCGTTGTAGCTAATGGTAATAACACCTATAATTGCCATTAGAATACCCGCCATTTCTTTGCGCGACTAAGTTTCTTTTAAAAAGACGATTCCAAGGATGGTTACAAAAACGGGTCCCATAGATCCGATAAATGCTACAATTGCCGGATTAGCAACTTTTTTGATGGCAATGTAAAACAAGCCAGAGGCAACCGCTTCTAGTAAAGCCACGGCTAGAATGGCAATAAATTCAGTTTTGTTTATGCGCAGAATTTCTTTTGTCTTGCCTGCAATGGTAATGTACAGAATATTCCAGAGTGTCCCAAGCGCAAACCAGCAAACCCCAAACTGAATCATTGAAAGTTCGTTGAGAGCCATTTTGCTAAAGATGAAACTTAAAGAGAGTGCAAGTGCGGCACCATAGGCGAATAGAATGCCCCGGTATTTATTGTTTGTGGCCATATGGCTAAAATAGTAATATCATCATAAATAAAAGCAAACCCTGCTGATTGTTTAAGATTTTACTATTTGTGAAAAAATTGCAAATAATGTAAATTGCATTTTAAGATTGTAGAAAATAAACTATTTTTATAGCTGAGATGAATTTTATAAAACTCGTTGAAGATGAAGAATATTGCAATATTAGCACACGATAAAATGAAGCCAAAGATGGTTGAGTTTTTGGAAAACCATAAAGATTGGATTCCAGGAGTTAACTTGTTGGCTACCGGAAGAACTGCCGAGTTTATTGAGAAAAGTGGCGTTAAGGTTGAGCATTTAAGCCAAGGGAGATATGGTGGATACAAACAAATAATTGAAAAGATTAAAAACAAGGATATCGATATTGTGATCTTCTTGCGTGATCCTGAAGTTTCTGAACATCATGAAGACATTAAACAATTAATGTTCACCTGTAATGACCAGAACATTCCGTTTGCAACCAACCAAGCAAGTGCCGAGTTATTAATTCTTGGATTGCTTAAACTTGAAAGTGCGAAGCGATCGATTAGATAAGTCTGAAATTTTTTAGATATAAAAAAACGGGAACCCAAAGCAGGTTCCCGTTTTTTGTCGCTCTTTGATGGAGCTTATTTTATTCTTTCATTAATTGCTGCCGTTTCTTTTTCAAATCCTGGTTTGCCCAATAATGCAAACATATTACGTTTATAGTCTTCAACACCCGGTTGATCAAACGGATTAACATCTAACATGTAACCGCTCAGACCGCAAGCTTTTTCAAAAAAGTAGATTAACTGGCCCAGATAGTATTCATTTAATTTCGGGATACTTATTTTTATATTCGGAACGCCACCATCAAGGTGGGCAAGCATTGTTCCTAACTCAGCCATTTTATTTACCTCATCAATACGTTTGCCTGCGATGTAATTTAGCTTGTCCAAGTCTTTTTCATCTCTCGGTACCACAAGGTTTTTTTCTGGTGATTCTATGCTTAGTACGGTTTCGAATAAGTTACGGGTTCCGTCCTGAATGTATTGACCCATGGAGTGCAGATCAGTAGTGAAGTCGACGCTAGCCGGAAAAATACCTTTATTTTCTTTGCCTTCACTTTCTCCATAAAGCTGTTTCCACCATTCTGCAACGTAATGCAGCTTGGGTTGGTAGTTTACCATTATCTCGGTGGTTTTGCCGTTTTGGTAAAGTACATTTCTGATTACGGCATATTGCGCCGCCAAGTTATTTTCGAACTGAACATCAGCTGCTGTTTCTTTTTGCATAGCAACAGCTCCCTTAATCAACTGGCTAATGTCGAATCCGGCAATGGCAATCGGAAGTAATCCAACGGGCGTTAATACCGAAAAACGACCACCTACATTATCAGGAATGATGAAGGTTTTATAGCCTTCCTGTGTTGCAGTTGTTTTTAAAGCCCCTTTGGTTTTATCGGTAATGGCAACAATTAAATCCTTTAGCTCAGTAGCACTTACTTGCTTAGCCAGTAATTCTTTTAAAAGGCGAAAAGCAATTGCTGGTTCGGTGGTGGTTCCTGATTTAGAAATAACAACAATGCCGAATTTCTGACCTTTAAGAAAGGAGGTGAGTTCTGAGAGATAATCTTCCGAAATGTTATGACCAGCGTAGAGTATTTGAGGAGTATCAGCGTTTTTCCTGAAGTTTACAAATGAATTTGAGAGTCCCTCAATAACCGCACGTGATCCCAGATAAGACCCACCGATTCCAATCAGCACAACATAGTCAACCTTAGCTTTAAAGTTATTTGCTACAGCATTAATGTCATCAATTTCTGTTTCAGTGATGGAAGCAGGTAAATCTACCCAACCCAGAAATTCGTTTCCTTTTCCGGATTGATCATGTAATACTTTCGTTTGTGTTTGACAGTTGGCGTGTGCTTTTGCAAAGTCGCCACCATTATAGTAATCAAAACACTTGGTGTAGTCTATTTTAATTTTTTCCATCAGATTAAATTTTATTCCGAGTCAATGGCTGGTATTGGTATAGAGCTAATTGAATCGCTTATATAATATAAGTTGCAATATCTGTCGTTGTATACAATCTCGTAATTGAATGTTGTTTCAATCTGCTCCTTTATTTTGGGCGAGCAGGCCATAATGGTGTCACCAATAGCAATTGCGGGTAATTTATTTTGCAAGTAGATGGTGGCTTTTGTTCCGTCTACATATTTGTATTTCTGCACATAAAAGTCAGTAGAACGCTGTGCCTGGTTCGAGATTATTTTGAAGCTCTTGACTTCAGGTTTGGCGGCTTTTAGACTTCTAAAGAAATTCCCTTCACGCTCTGGTTCATAGATTGGATTACTTGCGTATGATTTGCTGAGATTTTTCTTAAATATTTTCTGATACTTAGGCGCAGCGATGGCAATTAGAGCGATGCCGAAAATTGCCGCTATGCCAATCCTTAGTTGATGAGATCCAGCAAACTGAATAATAAATTCAGCCGTACCATAAATTCCAGCTCCGGCAAGAAGCCACAGGAATGGGTAGATAGGAGCAATGTACCATTCGTTCTTCATCAACGCCGATGATTGTCCAAGCAGGAAGATTCCTGCACATAAAAAAGCGAACAAAATCACGCGCTTAATTTGATTGTTATTTCCAAACACAAGCGGAACGATGATTAGCGGAACAAAATAAAAATATGGTTTGAATGCTATCGTCCAGAGGTAATTAATGTAAAATGAAAATTCCGGATGCTTTGGAGTTCCCGGGTATTTAGTCAACACAGAAAAGTTTTGTTCATACACATCTTTCAGATAACCCGTGTCGAAAAGCTCTCGGATAAAGAAATAGCTTAAGGCTAAAGCCAGCGAACCTAAACCAACCAAATAGAATCGGTAGTCTTTTAGAGCAAGCCAGCCTTTTCGTTGAGTGATTGTATATACGGCTAATCCTGCAACCGGTGCCAGTCCTGCAATGCTTTTTGTAAGAATGGCAATCACCAAGGCAAGACCAGTAAATATAAGATACTTCCATCGGCCTTCCGGGTATTTCTCCAAAAACAGGAAGTAGAAAATACTATAGACCAGCACTTCAAAGGTAAGCAAGGTGTCAGGATCTCCATGCCGCGCTACATGGTAGCCCATATAGCCCCAGGTGGTTGATATGAGCAACAGCACAATATTGCCTAACCAAATTTTTCGGAGCCAGACAGCACAAAAGAACCAAAGTAAAGCGGCGGTTAGCAGTGCCGAAATAAGTGTAGGGAAACGAACAGCAAATTCATTAACGCCAAATATTTTGAATGATAATACCTTCAGCCAAAGTTGGAATGGTGGCTTGTGATCAGGGACACGACCTTCCGCTGTTTCAACCATTAAGTAACTTTGGTCTGCCAGCATAATTACCGCATTTCTGGCGCTACTGCTTTCGTCCCAGACTTTTATTTGTTCCTCACCAATGCGGTATCCAACCTGAATGGCAATTGATAAAAACAGCAGTGCTCCAATAACAATGGAAAGTATTCTCATGGCTTTTATGTCTTGAGTAGTATGATTAACTGCTTCTAATCTCGGCATCTAATTCTCGTTCAAATGCTTTAATTAAACCATTCATAACTTTGTCAATATATTTATCGTTCAGTGTTTTTGTTGCATCCTGCAAGTAGAAACTTACTGCATAAGATTTCTTGCCTTCCGGAATGTTTTTGCCTTCAAACACGTCGAAGATATTAATGTGTCGTAGTAATTTCTTTTCAGTTTTAAATGCAACTTTTTGAAGTTGTTCAAACTTTAGCTGCTTATCAACAATCATTGAAAGGTCGCGTTTTACTTCCGGGAATTTTGATAATTCGGTGAAACTTACTTTATGGTTACGCAAGTATTTGAACACTATATCCCAATTGATCTCAGCGTAATAAACCTCATTTTCGATATCGAATTTACTTGTAAGGCCATTGCTTACAATTCCAAAACTAACTAATGTTTTCTTGTTAAGCTTGTATTCCAGACCCACTGCAAAAATCTCATTGCTGATTTCGGAAACCTCGAAACGCGCAGCCGAATAACCCAGTCGCGAGAACAGCATATCAACATATGTCTTTATTTCATAAAAGCTTGAGGGCTGCTCTTGAGTAATCCAATTATTGGGGTTCTTATTACCCGTGATGAAAATTGCTGTACGTTGCTCATGTTCGTACTTTCTCACAGGTTCTGTTACGTCTTTATCTTTGTGATAGAAATAGCAGTTCCCAAATTCAAATAATTTTAAATCGGCATTTCTACGGTTTGCGTTATAGGCAATTGTTTCCAGTCCGCCGAACAACAATGTTTGGCGCATAACATTCAGATCCTGGCTTAATGGGTTGAAAATTTTAACCAGCGTTTCAGCGGGCATTGTTTCCAGATCAGTGTAATAAGCAGCTTTAGTCAAAGAATTACACATCATCTCATTAAAGCCATTGGCTGCAAACATATCAGCAACCATGTTCTTCATCTTATGCTCATCCGGCGATTTATAATGTGTTATGGTGCTGTTAACATGCTTGCTCATGGTTACATAGTTGTAGCCATAAATACGCAAGATCTCCTCAATAATATCTGCTTCGCGTTGCACATCTACGCGGTAAGGAGGAACTAAAACGGTAATACCTTCTTCGGTCTCGTTAACAATTTTAATCTCCAGCGCTTCCAGAATATGCTTGATGGTTTCTTTCTCAATTTTGTTTCCAATCAAACGATCAACATTTGCATAGGATACTTTTATTTTAAAGTCCTGAACTGGTTCCGGGTAGTAATCAAATATGTCTGAATTGATTGTTCCACCAGCTAATTCTTGAATTAACAAAGCAGCACGTTTTAGCGCATATACGGTAATGTTTGGATCTGTACCACGCTCAAATCGGAATGATGCGTCGGTATTGAGGCCATGAAATTTTGCTGTTTTTCGAACAGATACCGGATTGAAATAAGCGCTTTCGAGGAAAATATTTGTAGTGTCATTAACAACACCAGAGCCAATCCCGCCAAAAACGCCTGCAATACACATGGCTTCCGATTCATTGCAAATCATCAGGTCGTTGCCTGATAATTTTCTTTCCACTTCATCGAGTGTTGTGAATGGCGTGTCCTTAGGAAGCGTTTTAACAACAACCTTGTTTCCTTTAATTTTATCTGCATCAAAGGCGTGTAATGGTTGTCCAAGCTCGTGTAGAACAAAATTGGTAATGTCAACAATGTTATTTATTGGTGATAACCCAATGGATTGTAATCTGTTTTTAAGCCATTCCGGCGACTCGGAAACTTTAATGCCATAGATGGTTAATCCAGAGTAGCGATGACAAGCTTCTTTGTTTTCTACTTCTACCTGAATAGGGTTTTCAGCTGTATCGATTTTAAAATTTGCTACAATAGGCTTGCGTAAATTTACTTTTTGATTTTGCGATATGTAGGCTGCTAAATCGCGTGCCACACCGTAATGCGATGATCCATCAACACGGTTGGGTGTTAAGCCAATTTCGAAAATGGTATCGCTGCTAATGTTAAAGAAATCCTTGGCAAGCATTCCAACCTTGGCATCTGCATCTAGCACGAGAATTCCATCGTGTCCTTTTCCTAAGCCAAGCTCGTCTTCGGCGCAAATCATACCAAAGGACTCTTCACCTCTGATCTTTGATTTTTTAATTTTGAAACTTTCGTCGTCGCTATAGATGGTTGTGCCAACAGTTGCAACCACCACTTTTTGTCCGGCCGCCACATTAGGTGCACCACAAACAATATTCAGCAGATCTGCACCTCCAACATTAACTGTGGTTAGGGATAACTTTTTTGCATTTGGATGTTTTTCGCAAGTGATTACTTCACCGATTACAAAACCTTCCAGTCCGCCTTTTATCGATTCGTAAGTTTCCAGCCCCTCAACCTCCAAACCTATGTCGGTTAGCACTTCAGATACCTTATTGGTATCCATATCTATATCAATGTATTCTTTAAGCCAATTATATGAAATCTTCATTTTTCTACAGCATTTTTTCCGAATGGCAAAAGTAATGAATTTTTAAGTTTATAGGAACTAAATAAATACTTGGCTAAGCTATTGATCAAACTGGCTAAAAGCATTTACCCACCTTCGATTACCAGCTTATCTTATTGTTGATGATTTGTATATATTCAGCATTATTGAATATCTTTGCTTTTATCATACAATTACTTTTGAAAATTGGCCATGAGAATGGCAATTCAGATTAATTTGATTTCGAAAGATTAAAGCACAAAACCTGGCACTTATGCATGATAACAAGAAGGTTAGTATTGTCGTTTCCATTTATAATGAACAAGATGGTTTGGCGAATTTTTGGACAACCTTGCGAGGTGTTTTGCAAGCATTACCTGACCTTAACTTTGAGGTGTTATGGGTGAACGATGGAAGCGTTGATGGTAGCCAGCGTATAGTTGATGAAGAAATTCTAAGTAAGCAAGATGCCAATATTTCGCATTGTGCCATGGAGTTCTCAAAAAATTATGGACACGAGGCAGCCATGATTGCTGGAATTGATGTTGCAACCGGCGATTCAATTATTTGTCTGGATGCTGACCTACAGCACCCGCCAAGCATGATCCCTGAGATATTAGCTGAGCAGCATCAAGCGTATGATATAATCCTTATGAGCAGAAGTGCTCGCGCCGACCATTCGAAAATGAAACAATGGATGTCGAGGCGATTTTATAAGCTGCTGAACCATATGTCGGTTTTTGAGTTTGAGGAAAACAGCTCCGACTTTTTTTGTATTTCTGCCAGGGTGGCCGATATTCTTCGGAATAATTTTCGTGAGAGGAATCGCTTTTTGCGTGGATATATTCAGGCCATTGGCTTTCCGAAGATTACATTGGAATATAAGGCTGATGCCAGAAAATTTGGTGAATCGAACTATTCCTACAGATCATTATTTCAGCTAACCCTAAATGCACTTTTCTCATTCTCGAATAAGCCACTGCGTTTATCTCTGGTTATTTCGGTGGTGTTTATTTTGTTTACGATCCTAATTGGCGGAGTTACGCTTTATACCTATTTCTTTGGAGAGAAACCTCCGTCAGGTTATACAACCATTGTGTTGTTTCAGTCTGTTGCCTTTTCCATTTTGTTCTTGCTGGTAGCTATTCTATCGGTTTATTTTGGGAAAAACCTTGAAGAAACCAGACAACGACCAATATACTTGATTAAAAATCTTAAGCGGAAAGAAGCTAACTTTTAGCTGACTTAGTGAGGTTAAAAAAAGAGTCATACAAAAATGCATGACTCTTAACTATATTCTTGATTATTACTTTTTATAATGTAGCAAGAAACTCATTTACGTTTTTATCAATTCGGTTTTGTACATCTGCAATATCTGCTTTTACAAACTTGTCGCCTGTAATACTTTCGTAAAGCTCAATGTAACGCTCAGAAACCTGGTTAATAAACTCATCAGTCATGGTCGGAACTTCTTGTCCTTCTTTTCCCTGGAATCCATTTTCCATTAACCACTCACGCACAAATTCTTTTGAAAGCTGCTTTTGGTTTTCACCAGCTGCAAATCTTTCTTCGTATCCTTCTTTGTAGAAATAGCGTGATGAATCTGGTGTGTGAATTTCATCAATCAAATAAATCTTTCCGTCTTTTTTACCAAACTCATATTTTGTATCAACGAGGATTAAGCCCATCTTGTCAGCTATTTCGCTACCGCGCTGGAATAATTCTTTGGTATACTTCTCCAAAAGTGCATAGTCTTCAGCGGAGACAATACCTTGTTTTAGAATCTCTTCTTTCGATATGTCTTCATCGTGTCCTTCTGTAGCTTTGGTTGTTGGAGTTACAATTGGCTCAGGAAAACGTTGATGCTCTTTTAAGCCTTCGGCTAATGGAACACCACAAATT
>JBFHES010000203.1:0-8418 GCA_041584015.1 Bacteroidales bacterium | reverse complement strand
CAAACATTACATGCATCGTGTGAGAAATAGAATAGAACAGCGTCCTCATTTTCTTTAATCTCGTTAAATTCTTCCAATGATTTTATTGTGATCATTACAGTTCTTGTTTGTGAATTAATACAACAGCATGCACTGATACGCCTTCCTCTCTGCCTTCGAAGCCTAGTTGCTCCGTTGTGGTAGCCTTTATAGCAATGTCATTCACTGTTATGTTCATTGTATTGGCTAGAGCTTGCTGCATCTCCGGGATATGATTTTTAAGCTTTGGTTGTTGCAGGCATATAGTTGTGTCGATGTTGCCAATACCATATCCGGCATCCTTTAATAATTGCACGGTTTTTCCAAGCAATAATTTGCTGTCAACGTTTTTATAAGCATCAGAATTATCCGGAAAATGAAATCCGATATCTCGCATGTTAGCTGCTCCAAGCAGCGCATCACATATGGCATGAATAAGCACATCTCCGTCGGAATGTGCAATTGTTCCTTTATTATGTGGAATATTTATTCCTCCTAGAATTAAACTTTCATTTTCGGCAAGCGCATGTACGTCGTATCCATAGCCTATTCTAATGTTCATAATCCTTCTTTTATAAAACAAAAAAGCAGTAAGTTTTACAAACCTACCGCTTTATATTATGAATGTGAATATTTTTTAGCTTGTTTTCGTTTTTGAATTTTCAGTATTCTGGAACGACTCCATGTTAAAGTTCAGCGAGAACCTTAGCGTTTCTGCCAATGGGTGACGACTTGTCGGTGAAATCAGGTAAGAGAAATCAAGACTGAAAACATTTAGTCTTAAACCCATACCGGCTGTGAAAAATTTACGATTTCCTTTGTTTGGATGTTCAAAGAAATAACCTGCTCTTAGAGCAAATTGCTCTGCATACCAATATTCAGCACCAACAGAATAATTGATCTCACGAAATTCTTCGGTAGCACCACCAGGAGCATCGTAAAACGACTGGAACACTCCTGTAACAGGAGCTACATTTGGATCTTTACCGAATTCAACAACCTGATTGCCATCTGCATCGTAAACAGGATTACCATCTTCATCGTTAAGGTAAGTTGGCGGCGTTGGAACAAGTAATTTATTAACATCAAAGGTTAACATCAACTTATTGTATTCATCAATCTCCATGGTGTAAGCTGCACCTAATTTTAGGTTCGCTGGTAAGAAATCCTTCTCGGCATTCTCTGTATATGAAATTTTAGAACCCATATTTGAAAGGTTTATACCCCATGCAAATAAACCATCTTTGTCGAGCAAAGACATTTCGTTTTGGTAATAGAATGAAACATCAGACGAAACAGCATTTCCCGGATGAGATTCGATTCCATCAACATAGGTGCCACCAGTAAGGTCAGAATGAATGTACCTAAGTGTAATACTTCCAGAGAAGTTACGTGAAAGAAGTCGTGAGTATGCAAGGTCAAAAGCAAATTCATTTGGCTTATATTGTCCGGTAGTGTTACCAACAACATCGGTAAAAATAATATCACCTAAGGAGAAATATCTTAATGAAGCTGCAAGTGTTTGTTTCTTATCATATCGTAAGAACCCGCTGGCGTACAGTAAATGAATATCATCAATAAGGTTTCTTAACCAAGGAGTGTATGAAATTGAAAATCCCATGTCTCTATCAATAAAAGCATACTTCGATGGATTGTAATGCATTGAATTAGCATCCGGAGTTGTTGCAACACCAACATCACCCATACCACCGCCTCGCGAATCAGGAGATATTAAAAGAAAAGGAACCGCTGTTGTAATAGTGTTCACCTTATCATTTAAATCCTGTCCTAATAATTGACCTGTAGTAGCTTCGTTACCTTGCCCAAAACTAGCGGTAACTGCCGCAAATAGAACAATCGTAGGAATCAAAAATCTTTTCAACATAATGCTTTTTTCGTTAAAGTTCTGCAAATATAGACTTTTTTAAGAACTCAGTTTAATTGGAATTATTATCTAAGTTAAAAAATTCTTTACCATAACAATAGATAGGGTCATAAGTTCGGCGAAATCTACGTAAAGTTCTGTTAATCTGATATTGTTAAATATTATGTAATTTCTTACATTTGAATTTCAAATATACACAACTTATGAGAAAAAAGATTGTAGCCGGCAACTGGAAAATGAATAATTCTTTAAACAGAGGAATTGAACTAGCTGCTGAAATTAATAAAATGGTACGAAAGCAGGACGATCATGATGTTACTGTTGTTCTGTCACCACCCTATATTCACCTGGCTGATGTAGCAAGAATTGTTGATAAGGACGCTGTTGCCGTGGCTGCGCAGAACTGTGCCTCAGAACCTAAAGGGGCATACACTGGCGAGATTTCGGTGAAGATGATTAAGTCGACAGGTGCTGAGTATATCATTATTGGTCATTCTGAGCGACGAACTTATTATCATGAGGATCATGAGTTACTTAAGCAAAAAGTGAAACTTACGCTTGAAAACTCGTTGATTCCTATCTTTTGCTGCGGTGAGCATTTGAACGAACGTGAAGCAAATAATCATTTTGAAGTGGTGAAACAACAACTTACAGATTCGCTGTTTGATTTACCTGCCCATGAGTTTGGGAAAGTAGTAGTTGCCTATGAGCCGGTTTGGGCTATTGGTACAGGAGTTACGGCTTCTTCTGAGCAAGCCCAGGAAATGCATGCTTACATCCGATCTATCATTGCAGATAAATATGGCGATGAAGTTGCTGAGAATACCTCCATACTATATGGTGGAAGTTGTAAACCTTCAAATGCGAAGGAACTGTTCGGAAATAAAGATGTTGACGGTGGATTAATAGGAGGAGCTTCTCTAGAAGCATCCGATTTCTTTGCAATCATAAATTCTTTCTAATACTTAGAATTTTTTCTAACCACATACTACCTAAAGAAAACCTCTTTAGAAAGAATTATTTCGATTTATAACCTTGCGGCCGCCTACCTCGGCCGCATTTTTTTTGCAACCTTCAGCAATTAATAAAATTTCTATAGGCTTCTTTGGCGCACAACTTCATAGCAAAGTACGGCAGTTGCTACTGATACATTTAGCGATTCAATATTACCATTAATCGGAATTTTAAGACTTCCATCGCAAAGTCGTAAATAGTCCAACGCAACACCTTTTTCTTCGGAGCCCATCATAATAGCTATCGGCAGTGTGAGGTCTTTTTTAAAGTATACTTCATCGGTTTTTTCGTTGGCAGCAAAAACAGAGATACCAGACTCTTGCAGCATTTTTATTGTTTTCTTAAGGTCGTTCTCACGACATACAGGAATGTGGTGCAGGGCACCAGCTGAAGTTTTAATGGCATCAGCATTTAAAGCAGCCGAACCTTTTGCAGCAATAACAATGGCATCAACACCAGCGCACTCAGCAGTTCTGGCTATTGCCCCAAAATTACGCACATCGGTTACCTTATCAAGTATTAAGATGAAGGGGATTTTTCCCGTCTCAAAAATTCCTGGTAATAGATCGTCGAGGTGATGAAAGGTAATTGGCGAAACAAGTGTGATAACTCCCTGATGATTCTTATTGGAGATTTGATTGAATCGTTCGGCCGGAACAACCTGATATGGAATATTGTGTTCTTTTACCTCATTATAAAGTTCACTAAACAATTCGCCGCGCAGCCCTTTTCTTATCAGTACCTTATTTATCTCCTTTCCTGAGCGAATAGCCTCTATTGTTGCTCTTAAACCAAATATCTGATCGGTGTTGTCTTTCATATTAATTCATTACGGAATAAACTCTTCCATTTCTCCAGGTATCAACGGCCTGGTACCAGCTTGATTTGTACACTTCTTGTCGCGACAGAACAAAGTTGTTGTCGCTAAAAGCATTTCTTTTACGTTCAAAATAAAAGTCCATGCTAATTAAATTCTTGCTTTCACCATAAATCCATCGCTCAGCATTATCAGACTTATAGATTGTTTTTGGTGGTCCATAAATGGTGAAGATCATGCCCCGGTCGCTCAACCAGCCTTCTGTAGCATGGCTAAAATAAACGTTGGCATAAAAAACACGACTGTAATAAATGCGTATGAGTTCTTTTGATCTGTTTATGTTGCCGCTTGAGGCCAGCCAAAAGCTATCGACGGCATGTTTCGGTAAGTCAAATTTTTCAAGCTGACGGTATTCTTTATTGGTGCACAAGTATTTTATTGGGCCAAATAGCGATTTTGGCGTTTTGGTTTCCGGGTAATAGACACCGAACTGAAAAAGTGGCAAGCCATCAGTTCTGGTTGAATCCAATTTGAAAAAATAGATTCCCTCTTCATCCAGCGAAAACTGGTTGCGCCTGTTGTAATTAACATACCAACTAGTGTCTGGTGTAAACGAAAGGGGCTTAACCTTAGACATGGTAAAGGGCGGCATTGGTAATGGTGTCATCTGATCGTATTTCTCAACCAAGAGACTATCGGCATTGTTTCTAGCAGTTTCTATTGTAAAGTATTTGTTCGGATAGATATAATTCGAGAACACCGGAAATCCATCAGTGGATCGTATCAAAAAGTTTTGCTTCGATGAACTTGTTCTTTTATCAACACTTACAAAGCTAATATTGGTAGAGTAATTGAGTAAATCGGTTGTGGTTAATTCTAGTGTAAAAACTTTTGTGTTGGGCATTTTAATTGGAAAGTTCGTCATAAAGAAACCGTCATAGCTTTCCTTTGGTACATCAAAAACCAGCGTAGAACTATCGGCGTAATTAATGTTTTGCAAAGTGCTGTAGAGCTTGTAATTAATTCGGAATTTCCCTTTAAGTGTTTTCTCCTGATTGGCCGTGTTGAATTGCAGTTCAGCTGTGTTAATTCTGAAATACACCCGACTGATGCTATCTGAAGTATGATAAACAAATACTTCCGGATGAATAGTTGATGCGCTCGGATTGTAGATGGAGGCTACGTTTTTGGGGCGCACAGATGCTTCATATCCGGTGCAGGAAATCAATCCGGCAATAAAACTTACCATTATAATGGTATTCAGGCACAATGATGTTATTCTTCTATTCTGCATAATTAGCTTACAAAAGTAACGATTATTCATCAAGTATCTTTTTCAGTTTATTATAAAACCAATATGACAAAACAATATTATAATTCGTTTCGATATTTGTAGCAGCATAACTCAGTTTAATCGTTTAAAGTTTTATCAGATTTAAAATATCATGTTACTTTTGCCGCCTTAATTTTAACTGAGGGAAATATGAAAAGTAATCATTATCACACAAAACGAATGTCGGTGTTTAAACACTGGACAAACAAGTCGTATGCTGTGTTTAGCAGCTTTGGCAGAGTTATTAAAATTGCAGCATTAAGCTTATCAAGTTTAATCGTTGCTTTACCTGCGCAGTCGCAGGAAAAAAAGGATACATCGAGTGTTCAAAAAGTAATTGAATTTGATGATGTTGAGGTGACAGGAGAAAGTGCACCAATGATTTATTCTCAACAATCAAGGATTGTTACAGTAATCACTAAAGAGGAGATTCAGTCGGCCCCCGCCCAAAATATTCAGGAATTATTAAGCTATGCTTTAAACCTGGATTTACGAACACGTGGTGGTAATGATATTCAAGCCGATATTTCCCTCAGAGGCGGATCATTCGATCAAACACTGGTTTTGCTCAATGGCATTAACGTGAGCGACCCCCAAACAGGGCATTTTGCCCTTAATCTTCCAATCGATTTACAAAGCATTGAGCGTATTGAGATATTAAATGGTCCGGCTGCCAGAATATTTGGAGCCAACGCATTTAATGGAGCTATTAATATTATTACCGGAACATTGCAAGACAATAGCGTTAAACTGTATGGATCTTACGGAGAGCACCAGCTATTTAATACTGGATTTGCAGCAAATCTGGTAAAAGGTAATTTGGGCACTTTTGTAGCAGCTAATATAAAGGGCTCCGATGGTTATACGAAAAATACCGATTTTAAAGGCCATAATGTTTTCTATCATGGAAGTCTGTCGCTGGCGAAAGTGAACTTTAACTGGCAGGCAGGTTTTAATCAAAAAGAGTTTGGCGCATTGGCATTTTATTCTGCCAAATATCCTGATCAGTTTGAAGAAAATGATACGAAATTTGCTTCGGTGAAGGCGGATTTTGGCAAAAAGGTAAAAATCTCGGCTGCTACATATTTCAGGCAACACAGCGATCATTTTGTCTTGTTTAGAGCGAATCCTGAGTGGTATCAGAATTTTCATTTAAATTCTACTTATGGTGCTAAGGTGAAGGCCAGCACCCAATGGAAACTAGGTAAAAGCTCTGCTGGTATTGAGCTACGCACTGAGGAAATAATTAGTAATAACCTGGGTGAAAAAAGTAGCGATTCAACGGCTGTGCCTGGATTTGACGGTTATTATTATACCAAAGGAGATCGACGCAACTATGTAAGCGCTTTTATTGACCACTCTGTATTTTATAAAAAGTTTGCTGTTTCCATGGGGTTAATGTCCCAATTTATAGCGGATCAGGAAGCTGGATTCTTCCCGGGTATTGATGCATCCTATCAGATTAATAGTACCTATCGTGTTTTTGCATCTGTAAATAAGTCGTTACGCATGCCAACATTTACCGATTTATACTATTCCGGTCCTTCTAATCTAGGGAATGTAAATCTAAAGCCCGAAGAGTCCTTAACATTTGAAACAGGTCTTAAGATGAAATTTAATGCACTTAGTGGTCATCTAAGCTATTTTAACAGATACGGAACAAACATAATCGATTGGATTTGGCATGCCGACACGGAGATGTGGGAAACCGCAAATATTACTGAGTTGAATACATCAGGAATAGAAACAGCATTTGATATGCGCCTTGATAATGTTGATCTTATTAATGGTATTCAGTTCAGCTATGCCTATTTGGATATTAAAAAATCCAGTGGAGATTATGAAACCAAATATGCGCTTGATAACTTAAGACACAATGTTGCTGTTACAATTGATCATAAGGTGGTGAAAAATTTAAACGCTGTTTGGCGCTTTAAATACCAGGATAGAAACGGCAGCTATCAAGCTTACAACATTGAAGAAGCGCTTTATTCAACACATGATTATAAGCCACTATTAATGGCAGATGTGCGTTTGGCTTGGCAGCTTACTGCTTTAAAGTTGTATGTTGATGTCGCAAATTTGTTTGATGTTGAGGACTTGTCTTATGGAAGTATCCCTCAACCGGGCAGATGGTTTAAGTTTGGTGGTAGTTATACTTTCAGAAAAAAGAACTAGAAGAGCGAATGATGACTCAAGCGATAAGGACGAAATTTGATTGCCAGGATCGCCAGAGTCATCTTATTACTAATGTTAATTCGGTGGATAGGTGAAAGCTTGCGAGTTATATAGCTTGATTAAATATCCATCGCCTGGTACCAAATCACCAATATTATCTATTCCGAAGAACGGCCAGTATATCAGGCCATTGTCATTCTTTACAATTTCAACTTCCGTGATAATTGGATTTAGAGCAGCGACAATTGGCATTGGTGTTCGCTTAAGGTAGCCCAGAATGCTAAATCCTGCTGGTAGTATAATTGTAGTTAGCTCCGGTGCTACCGCATTACCACGAACAATAATGGTATCTGCTGCACTTGTTTTAATTTGGTAGCCTTCGCCAATAGTGGTATTTCCAATAAGATTAATTGAGAAGATAGGCCAGAAAATATTACCATGATAGTTTTTTACGATGATGACATTTGATATTACATCATCTAAAAAATCTTGGATAGGATCCGTTTGATTAATATAGGTTGAGAAAATGCTCCAACCTGATGGAAGGTAAATATCCTGCTGTTCCATAATATATAATGTGTCTGAAGCAGAACAGGAAAAGTTAGTGACAGTAACCGCATAAGTGCCATAAACACTTGCCTGGAACGGATTTGATGTCGTTCCATCGCTCCAGTTATACGTTTGGAAGTTTCCGGCATCTATTTCAATCGTGTCCGGATGCATCGTATAAATTGTATCATATGGAAGTTCGAATTCCAAGCTTCCGATAACCGTAACTGTGAACGAGCAAACTGCTGTATTTCCAGCTACATCGGAAACTGTATATTCTTCGGTGGTAGTTCCAAGTGGAAAGGTTGCTCCCGAGCCCAATCCGTTTGTTTGAGTTGTAATTGCTCCCGGGCAATTATCAGTTCCGGTTGGCGGAATATAAGAAACAAGAGCACCGCAAATTCCAGCATCGTTGTTTACCGTAATATCATCCGGACACGTAACGTCTGGGTTCTCATTATCAAGGACCGTAATTGTGAACGAGCAAACTGCTGTATTTCCAGCCGCATCGGTAACCGTATATTCTTCTGTAGTTGTTCCAAGAGGGAATGTTGCGCCTGAACCTAATCCGCTTGTTTGCACGGTAACCGTGCCCGGGCAATTATCTGTTCCAACAGGTAGTGT
>JBFHES010000202.1:0-8464 GCA_041584015.1 Bacteroidales bacterium | reverse complement strand
CATTAATACCGATAGCTGTACTTAGCTTATTTTTATTAGTCTCAATCATTTTTCTGAATGTGAGAGCTAAGCGTTATCTGAAAATTTCAGGCTTTGTGGTTGGCGGCTTGCTGAACGTTATGCTGGTGATGGTTGGCTTTATTAATGGTAGTGTGCATAATGGCCAAACTCCACAGTTGTTTTCTGATACAGAATGGAACATGTATCATGCACAGGTGATTGATGCACCGGAATTAAAACCACGAAGTATTGAGTTGGCTGTTCGGATTTTAGCGCAGGACTCAGCCGGGACACTAAAAGCTGCAGATGAGTTGGTAGTGCTTTATTTGCAAAGCAACAAGAAAGCTGAGCAGCTTAAGTTAAACGCAGGCATTGTATTCAAAAGTAAACTTCAGTTAATTGCGCCTCCGCTTAACCCTGATCAGTTTAGCTTTAAGGCGTACATGGCGCGTCAGGGTGTGTATCGCACGGCCTATGTTGATTCTATGAGTTGGGTTGAGTCGGATGTGCAAACTCAAATGAATTTTCGAACCTTTCTAAAACAATTCCGTTTTCGCTTGCTCTCTATTTACAAACAGGCAGGCTTGTCCGGTCGGGAGCTTGCCTTAATGTCTGCACTCACCCTCGGTTACAAGGATTTAATTGATGATGAAATGCGTAGCAGTTTTACATCAAGCGGCACTATTCATGTGCTGGCTGTTTCTGGTTTACACGTGGGAATCGTATATTACGTAATTGCCTATTTGCTAAATTTCTTGCTGAAATGGAAAAGAGGAGCACTTATACGATTTCTGCTCACCTTAAGTTTTATTTGGTTTTATGCCTTATTAACCGGGTTTTCTCCATCAGTTATTCGGGCGGCGTTAATGTTTAGTTTCTTACTTGCCGGTAAAACGCTAAACAGAGATTCCAGTTCCATTAATATTATTGCTGCATCGGCGTTTTTTATTTTGGCCTTCGATCCGTTTACCTTGAAAGATGTCGGCTTTCAGTTTTCTTATCTGGCAGTTATTGGCATCGTCTATTTTCATCCAAAGATTTATGGTTTACTAACAATAAAGCGAAAATTGATTGATAAGATGTGGAGTTTGTGTGTTGTGTCCATTTCTGCTCAGTTCATTATTGCGCCTTTAAGTATTCATTATTTTAATCAGTTTCCAACCTTGTTTGTGTTTGCCAATTTGATAATTATACCTGCCATCACTTTCCTTTTATACCTGGGAGGGCTTATTTTGCTCCTTTCGTTTATCCCCTTGGTGATGAGTGTTCTTGTCTGGCTGGTGAAGTGGACGGCCTGGCTAATATTTCTATGCATTGATTTTATTGACGGTTTATCGTTTTCGATCATTAATGATTTGTACCTGTCTATCTTCTCGGTTATGCTAATGTACGTATTGATATTAATGATTATTGGTTTGATTAATACACGCAACAAGCGCTATGTGTATGCTTCATTAATTAGTTTGCTTTTGGTTGCATCTCACGGATTTTACCGAAAGGTGAGTGAGTTGAATCAGCAAGGATTTCATCTCCTTTGTGCTGATAAAACCTCCGTGCTTTTTATCCAGGATGAATTAGAAGTATATCTTGTTTTGCCAGCACAGGATTTTGATCTAGCTGCGTTTTACCAGTTCAATAAACATTTTTTCCTGAAGCGAGGATGTGGATTCAAAAGGCTAAATGAAATAGCAATACTGCCGGAGGAAGCCTGTTATCATGGCTTCTTAGACTGGAAGGACAAATTGCTGCTCCTGACCAATGAACTGGATCTGAAAAGTAAGCAGACTCCAAACAAACTATTTATTGATTATTTGGTGCTAAGCAATGAGCAAAGACTTTCGCTTAAAAGCATGCAGAACTTTTTTGATGTGAATTGTTGTGTTTTCGATCCATCTTGTAAAAGCTGGCAACTGGATAAATGGAAAAAGGAATGCCGACAGTTCGATATTCCTTTCTACGATATGCGCGAGACTGGTGCCTTGCAGCTATAACATCAGTTTAAATTCTTGCAAAACACGTTTAAGTTCAGAAGGGTTTAATGGTTTGCTTAAGTATTCATCCATCCCGGCGTTCAAATACTTCTCCCGATCACCACGCATGGCATTGGCTGTTAGGGCAATAATAATGGCTGGTTTTTGTCCTGTTTCTTTTTCATGCTGCCTGATGGCTTTTGTGGCCTCGAACCCATCCATTACCGGCATCTGAATATCCATTATAACAATTGGGTATGGATGCTTCTTGCACATGTCGACGGCCACTTTACCATTGTTGGCTACATCATACTCGTAACTCATTTTCTTTAGGTTGAGCCCGGCAACTTTTTGGTTGATCAGGTTGTCTTCCACCAATAGTATTTTCATAGCAGCGCCAGAACTGGTTAGCTTACTATTGTCTTTATGCTTATCAATAGTTGGACTTTTCTTTTGCTTGATTACCGATGCTTTGAGAATACTCTTTTTGAGGTTTTCAAATTCGCTAGGTTTCTTTACAAATCCGAACACACCAATCTGCTCATACTCCTTCTCGTCTATTCTTACATTTTCATCAATGAGCAAAATTACCTTTGTGCCTTTGAGGAATTTATCGGCGTGTAGCATGTTTGTGAAAAGCTCACCATCCGAATCTGGGAGGGTATTGTTTACCACTACAACGTCGTACATGCGAGGCGAACCAACAAACTTGTTTAGTTGAGCAAAGGCGTCTTGTGCATTGTTGGCCAAATCGGGTTTGCAGTTCATTTTATGAAAAAGCTTTACAAGCCTTTCTTGTTCTTGCTTATCAGGATGAGCCAGCAATACACGAAGGTTTTCGCAGGAGAACTGCTTACTTTCTGAATACACGTTAGATTCACCAATTTCTAACCAAGCGGTAAAGGTGAACTCCGATCCTTTGCCAGGTTCGCTTATCACACTGATGGTTCCACCCATGGCTTCTACCAATCGCTTAGCTATTACAAGCCCAAGTCCGGTGCCGCCATAGGTTCTCGAATTCGTGTCGTCAACTTGCGAGAAGGATTGGAATAGTTTCTCCCGGCCTACCTTAGAGATCCCTATACCGGTGTCTTTAACTTTAAATTGAACCAATATTTTTTCAGCGGTCATGTCATCAACGTTAACGATGATTCTTATTTCGCCGGTATTGGTAAACTTAATGGCATTATTAGCCAGGTTAAGTAAAACTTGCCTTAGTCGAATTTGGTCGCCGTTTAAAATCTTCGGAAGCTCTGGATCTATCTCCATAAAGAGTTTTAGGTTCTTCTCCTTTAGCTTTTCCATTAAGTATCCTGAAACTTCTTTCACTGTTTCGGCAACGGTGAACGGGAAAATCTCCAGTTCAATTTCTTCCGTTTCCATTTTTGTGTAGTCAAAAATATCATTGATAATTGACATTAAATTATTTGCCGAAGATTTTATAATCCTTGTTTGCTCTTCAAATTCCTGATCAATCTCGGAACTCAATAGAATGTCTGCCATTCCTATAATCCCGTTCATTGGTGTACGAATCTCGTGTGACATTTTTGCTAGAAATTCGCTCTTGGTTCTGTTTGCATTTTCTGCCGCAATTTTGGCCTCCAATACTTCCTGTTCCTGTTGTTTGCGAATGGTTATATCTTCCTTAGTAGCCAGGTAGTGGCTAATGTTTCCTTTCTTATCATAGATAGGGCTAATGTTGGTATTGTCCCAGAAATGCTCGCCATTTTTTCGCTTGTTAAGCAATTCGCCGCTCCAGTTATTACCAGATGAGATGGTCTCCCAAAGTTCCTTATACACCTTGTCAGTCATCTTTCCTGATTTTAGAAAACGAATGTTATTACCAATTGCATCTTCACGCGAATAACCAGTAACCTCTGAGAACATAGGGTTGATGTATTCCACGTCGCCAACGGGATTGGTAATAATAATAGGAACAGGGCTTTGCTCTACAGCATGCGATAATTTTATTATTTCTTCTTCGGCTTTCTGAATCGCTGTCATGTCGCGACTGATGGTAATCACACCAAGTAGTGTTTTTTCTGGTGAATAGAACGGTGTTTTTAAAATGTCAAGTAATACTTTTTTGCCATCGGCTCTTTTGTCCCAGGTTTTTTCATGCCATGGCTTACCTGTCTTTTCTATCTCGCGTTCAATTTTTGAAATAACTTCGGCCTTGGTATTGTCGTTTATGTCAAATTCCGTTTTGCCTTTAATCTCGTTAGCAGCTCTTTTATGAAAGGTAGTGTAGGCGTTGTTACAGCCAATGTACTTCCCCTTTGTATCTTTATAGCTAATATGATCTGGGATGGAGTTTACAAGACTATCAAGAAATGCTTTCTCCTGAATAATGGTCTTTTCTGTTTCAAGTCTTTTCTTGATTTCCTCGCGTAACAGGAAATTTGTATCCATTAATTTCTGATTATCCTGATCGCTTTTACCTGAATGGTTTTGTAGGATTTTTAGGTATTTTTTTCGTACCAGATACATTAGGTACAACAGCAGAACGAGTAAGCCTGCAAGTGCATAAATGATTTTCAGATAAAATGAGTTATCGGTATTCTGCGTCTGTTTTACTGGTTTTTCTTTTGCCTGCTCAACTTTATAGTCAACAACTTTCTCAACTTGTTTTTCTTCTGTTGGTTCTTCAATAGCTACATCTTGTTCCTGGGGCAAGAGTTTTTCTGATGAACTCATAACGCTTAGCAAACTGGCAAAAAACTCCGCATCAGCTGTATTCCCGAGTTTGGTATGTACGCTGTTTAAGTTTAATGCGGCAATGTATTTTTGCTCCGGGTCTGAATGCTGTGCAGCAAGATTGTATGCTTCTTTAAAATTGTCGAGGGCTTTTTCATAGCGTTTTTTTAGGAATAGTTCTTCGCCTTTACAATTGAACGAGAACGCGTCTGTAGCAGCTCTGCTTAAAAAATGTTTGTTGGCTTCATCAAAACAAGCCTGTGCTTCGGCAGACCATCCTCTCAGGTAATACGCTTTCCCCAAATTATGCCATGAGTAGGCTTCTAGTTCTTTTAGTTTATTCTTATGAGCTAGCTTGGTGGCTTGGTCAAAAGGTAAGTTTGCTTTGCTGTACTGTTTCTTTTTGGTATGCGCTAATCCAATATTGTTGAGGGCAAGAATTTCCTGCTCAGTATTAAAATGTTCCTTACTTAATTTTTGAGCCCGGTTACTGTAAATTAAAGCTTGCGCCACATCAGTGTCTATGTATATTCTGGCAAGCTTATTTAGTGTTTCTGGCTGGTTTTGAGGTGAAGCCAATTGTAAGGCTGTTTCAAGGCTGTCTAAATACGAATTGGCTACCACCCCAAAAGGTGATAACCATATTGTAATGAGGAGTATTGTCAGTTTAATCTTCATCAGTAGGCGACGGTATTTATGTTGGAGCTATTTTGAGTTAACCTGCTCTAAGTAATTTAATTGTTTGTGCTAATTCTTCTGCCTTATATGGTTTGCTCAAATAGGCATCCATTCCTGATTCCAGACATTTTTCTTTTGTGTCGACAAATGCATTTGCAGTTATTGCCACAATGGAAGTGCGTTTGCGCTGCACATCGCCTTTCTCTAGTTCACGAATTTGTTTTGTAGCCTGAAGGCCATCCATTACTGGCATGTTAATGTCCATCAAAATCAGATCATATTCTTTATCAAGGTATTTCTCAACACCTTCCAGCCCATTGGTTGCCATCTCTATGTCGTGCCCGAACTTGTTTAAGCAAACTTTCGCCAAGTTACGGTTTAATGGGTTATCTTCAACAAGTAGTATTCTAAATTTATTGTTTGAATTCTTAATCATCATCTTTTCTTTAGTTCTTACTTTGTTATATGCTTGAGGCTGACTAATTCCTTAAGTGTGCATATTGTTACGGAGTTTAAACTATTATGTTTTGTTATTTCATGAACTTGTTTTGAATTGCCGTTTTCTCTTGACTAATGTTAGCATTTGTTTGACAAACGAACAACTCTAACTCATCTGCTTTACGGGAATGAATGCCTTTTGATTCATTTTAAGCGTGAAATGTTGAATAATTTTCAGCTGGATTTCTAGTATAAATAAACATCAACAAGAATGTAGATGGCCACAAGCAGAACCGAATATATAGTTAGCAACTTAAAGTTTATGTAGTCTGTGGCGTTGATTTTTAACTTTCGCTGTACAAGAATAGTGAGTAGTAGTTTGTCCAAAGCATAGGCAATTACAGTAGCATAGGCGACGCCTAGAATTCCCCACCATTGTATAAAGATCAAACTTAAGGTCACATTTATTATAAGTTCAACTATTGATATTTTTAAAATTGCTCCCGATTGTTTTAGTCCAATTAGTAAGGTTTGCGGAAACACAAGTCTACTAATAATGAGTAGCAGGTAGATGTTGAAAACCTTGGCACTTATAGCAAACTCGGGACGAAACATTAATGGATATAAATAATTAGACAGCAGGATGAGAAGTATGGAGATAGGAAACAGATAGTGCATCATTTTTACCGATTCGTTTTTTAGATCAGCAATAATGGTGGTGATGTTCGATTCCTGTGAGAATCGGGCAACCATGGCATTACTAAGCATATTGGCCAAAAGATATACAAAAGGCAACTCCTTTGCTCCGTAAACGAACTTGGCAAATGTGGCTTCATCAAACTGATGCTTGATGATAAAACCATCAATGTATTGAGCAGACCCGCCCAGACCCGCGGCAATTATTAATGGAGCCCCAAGTTTTAAATGTTCCTTTATGTAAGTAAAGGATAGCTTGAAAATGGCATATTGCTTAAGCAAAATAAGCAACCAACAAAATTTAATAAAAGTGAATATCACTAAACCAAGGTAGGCATACTCAATCGGGTAGCCTGCAATTATTGGCGAAAGAAAAAGCACTATTTGCAAAGTGAATACCGTGAGCCCATATTGAATAATGCGCTTGGGTTTGTTAAACAATAAATAGATGTATTCAACCAGATAAGCGGGAGTTGTGAAGAGTAGGAAGGCCAACAAGAAATATATGTTTGGAGTTGATGGGCCTATATCGGAGAACTCATAAGTAGCTAATGCAAAAATTGCAATTAAGGTAAACGCTGTAACTAATAGAAAAGCATTGAATAACTCAGGGCTTTTGTCGGGAGTTTTGCCAAAGGTTTTGCTGTTTTGGTTTAAGGGTAGCAAACTCTGCATTAAACCATTTACCCAAAAGAAACTTATAGCCGAACCCAGAAAAATGAAATATTCGAAATCCCCAATCTCCTCGGTAAGAACACCTAGCTTGGCAAGGGCAATTCTTATGACAAACAATACTCCATAACGCATCAGCTGGAATAGTTGCAGCGCACGGATGTTATTCAGTTTGTCGAGTAGTTTCAATTTGCCTGTTTCAATTTGTCACAAAGTTAAACGATTTATTTATTGAAATAATGTGTGGACTCCTAAGTTATCCTGAGCAATAACCGGAGGCATTTGAAACAACAAAATTTATGGATATTGTATTAATCGAAACGGATAGCTTTTATCGGACTAATACGCGTCACGATATAAGATGGAACAATCAGCATTAGTAAAGTTACCGCTATGGTTCCGACATTGAGCAGTAACCACTGTGTGAACTTTAAATCGATTGGGACAACCGAAACATAATACGATGCGGCATCAAGCTTAACCAAACCAAAGTATTGTTGTATGAAACAAATGCTTAACCCAATAACATTCCCAATGATCACCCCTTTGCCGATTAGAAACAGGGCGTTGTATAAAAATATTTTCCGGATGCTCCAGTTTTTGGTTCCTACCGCTTTAAGTATACCAATCATGTTGGTTTTTTCCAGAATAAGAATTAGTAAACCGGTGATCATATTAATACCAGCAACCAGTATCATGAGGGTTAATATAAAGTAGGTGTTGGTGTCAATGAGCGATAGCCAGCTGAAGAATTGCTGAAAACGCTGATTCACACTTTCAACTAAAAGGCTGGAACCATCATCCATAAAGCGATGACCGGCCTGTTCATTAACCAAATGGTACATTGGCTCCAATTCTTCGAAATCATCGATTAGTATTTCAAATCCGCCTGTTTCATCATCTCGCCAACCATTTACTTTCTGAATATGTCCGATGTCGCAATAAATAATATTGTTAAAAACTTCCAGACTGTTTATGTAAATACCGCTTACTTCAAATTTCCTGATTCGTGGAGGTTGCTGAATAAAATAGCAGTTTAGTTTATCTCCTACGCTTAGCTTTAACCGGCTGGCAAGCGATGAAGAGATCATGACCTGGTTTGTTTTTTTTTCTTCATTAACAACAAATGTGGCCCCGCTTTGCAGTTGCGAATTCATGAAGCTCCAGTCGTGATCTTTGCCAACACCTTTCAATACAATGCCTTCAACATCTTCCTTGCCTTTTACAAGGGCAGCTTTTGTAGCAAACACCTGAATGTGTTTAATGCCCGGTATTTGTGTAATACTTGGGTAGAAATCCTGGTTGATGCTAAT
>JBFHES010000201.1:0-8489 GCA_041584015.1 Bacteroidales bacterium | reverse complement strand
GGCTTGACTTATTTAACCGATAAAATGAAAGGGCAGGATATTTTTGCACATGTTCACTTAGAGAAAGGTGAGCGTAGTTATCTGGCTGAACTGGCCAGCGACCTGTTGTAAGTTTGTAGTTCTGGTTACATACAGAAATTGAATGATCTTAACACAGGGCGATGCCCAGCGCTGAGGCTTGCAGGCCTTTGGCCTTTGATTGATCCATGAGGTCTTGAAACTGTTTATATAATCATTTGCGAGTTCAGCCCCGAAGGGGCGCAAGAGTTTATAAGGTGCTTATAAAAAGTCTTCCTTAAATTTCTTCGACATAATGTCCAGAACGTAAGCTTTCTCTTTCTTTGGTGTGCTGTTTGGAGGTCCTTGGGGTGTGTTGTTTACATCAACAACATAAATTTGTCCGTTGCCATTATCACGTAATACATCTAGTTCACCGTATTCAAGATGCATTTCCTTGCACAGCTGATTTAATTTTTCGATCTCATCCTTGCTTAGGGCTTCCTCAATTTTTACCGGTTGGCTGGAAATCGGATTCTTAAAACGAACATTTATATCGCGGTGCTTAATGTACACAAACTCCAGTGTTCCATTAATAACCGGAACACGAATGTCTTTGGTTCTATTGTCTGTGTCGGTATTGTCAACCAGAATCTGATAAATAAAGCTTTCTTCAGTTTTCTCTATAGGGCATTGAATTACCTCGCCATCATGAGTTGCATTAATGTCGTTTTTCTTTACACAAACACCCTGGAATGTTAGCGGATCGATAAAAGTTCCGTAGCCAAATATTTTTTGCTGAACAGATTCTACATACACTTTGCTAATATCTCTGCTGTGCAGGTTCAGTACTTTCACGTCTTTTGAAATACTTTCCAAATATTCAAACTCTTCCCGAAACGTAAGGTATTCCCAAAATACAGCAAAGTCTATTTTCTTTTTTGGCTTATTGGTAATATTATAACCAAGTATGTTTGCCATCTTGTACAAGGTCGATCCTCTACTAGGGTAATGCGGGAAGAAGAGCATGTTTTTGTGTTGCATCCCATTTCGAAAGAAATTTCGCCATTTTAGAAATGAATAGTTAATGTCCTTCAAAATTATTTCTGAAAGGTGCATCTCTTTCCGATACTTGTTAAAAATCCCGCGTTTGTATTTTGGCAAAAAGTACATGGTTTCAGCTTTAAATTTCAGTTTGCAAATGTAATTATTCGAGTGAGACTAGAAATGGCAAAAATCATGATAGTTGCTAAACGTTCTCGCCTCGGTCTGCGAAACAAATAAGAAAGGGCATGACCGTAGTCACACCCTTCACTATTACTATTTAGCTTTTGTTATTTGCTTTTGTCTGGACCAACAGGAATGGCCGGAACTTTCACGTTAAATGTTTTTAGTTCTTCAAGTATAACCTCGATAGCCTTATTTAACTGCTGATCTTCTCCTGCATATTCTTTTGCCGGATCGTTGTCTACAACAATGTCAGGATCTACGCCGTAACCTTCAATAATCCATTTGCTTTCTTCTGATGAGTAGGAAGCGAATTCCGGTTTACGCATATCGGCACCATCAATAAATGGCAGCGATCCGCGAATACCAACTACACCACCCCAGGTTCTTACACCGATTACTTTACCAATTTTATGTTTCTTAAATGAGTATGGGAACAAGTCGCCATCTGATGCTGAGTAATTATTGATTAATAATACTTTTGGACCAACCATCATTTGACGTGGAGTCTGTCCTGGTATCTCAGCATTTCTCGACATGTTCGAACGAGTAATCTCACGCTTCAAACGCTCAATAAGCATTGGAGATACGTTTCCGCCACCATTGCCTCTGTCATCAATAATCAAGGCTTTTTTGTCAAGCTGCGGGTAAAAGTATTTTACAAATTCTTTTAAGCCAGCCGGGCCCATATCCGGTACATGAATGTAACCGACTTTACCGTTGGTGGCTTTGTCTACTTTCTCAATATTGGTTTGTACCCAGTCATAATAATACAGGCTCGATTCGTCTGCTATTGGAACAACCAGGCTTTCCTTAGCATCTTTTTCAGAAGCTTTGCTGTTGAATTTAAATGCCACCGGTTTGCCAGCTTTGTTAATTAGCGCCGTATAAAGGTCGTCTATGTTTTTGGTCGAAACACCGTTTACTTCTACAATGTAATCGCCTTCTTTTACATTAACGCCAATCTCGGTTAGAGGTGAACGTAAAGTAGAGGTCCAATTGGCACCTTTAAGAATCTTATCAACTTTAAAGTAACCAGATGAATGCTTACTGATTTTTGCACCAAGAAGTCCGGTTTTGATTCGTTGAGGGCTTGGTACATCACCGCCATTAATGTAGGCATGACCAACGTTTAGTTCGCCAATTAATTCGCCAATTAAATAAGTGAGGTCTTTACGGTGATTTACATAAGGTAATAAGGCGGCATATTTATCGCCCATTTTTTTCCAATCAACACCATGCATGTTAGGATCGTAGAAGAAGTCACGCATTTGACGCCAAGCTTCGTTATAAATCTGGTTCCACTCTTCTTTTACATCTACCCACATTTTCATGTCGCTGGTGCTAACTGCATCTTTCAAACTTACTTTCCCTGATGGCGCATCAATAACATAATACTTGCGGCTTTTAGATATAAGCACTTTTTTATTGTTTGCTGAGAACAAGAAACTCATGCCACTGCCCAATTCTGTTTCCTTTTGCTTTTTCAGATCGTACATTTTAAAGGCTGATGATGTAGCTTTTGAATCCCATTGTCCGTAATATACTTTGTTGCCAATGGCGTGAATTCCCCAATAGTATCCGGCCTTAACAGGCAATGAGGCAATTCTGTCCTGAATACCATCAAGGTCAACTTTAATATCTTTAGATTCGTCGGATTTTTCTTTCTTGTCCTTATCGTCTTTTTTGTCTTCATCCTTTTTCTCTTTCTCAATTTTAACCATGTCGTTGGTCGGAGCAAACGGCGAAGGAGTGTCCTTTGTAAGTGTTACAAAATAAATGCGGGTCATATCGCGCAAGGCATGATTCCATTCTGTCTCGCTATAAATCGGGTTAAAGTCGCGCTTCGAAGCAAAGAAAAGGTACTTGCCTTCGGTGTCGAAGGTTGGATTGCTGGAGCTATACCAGTCGCTTGTAACTTCTGTTATGTCTTTTGTGTTGAGGTTGTAAAGACATATAACTCCCATGCTGTTCATAGCTTGTTTGGTATAGGTAATCCACTTGCTGTCTGGTGACCAGTTGTAATCGCGCATTTCCCATTTTTTCGATTTGTCTACTTCAGTAACTTTCTTCGAAGCAACATCAAGATATCTCAATCGATTCATTTTGTCAGACCACATGATCTTCTTGCTATCCGGCGACCACTGAATGCTGTATATGTAGGTGTCTGCATTTGAAGTTAATTTAATTGCTTTCTCAGAGCCATCTTGCTTTATCATGTAAATTTCAAATTCACCATCTACATCAGAAACATAGGCAATGTGTTTGCCATCCGGCGACCACGCTACTTCTCTGTCGTGTGCACCCGATGTTTCAGTTAAATTGTAGGTGATGCCTTTATCTGCTGGTACTGAGAACACGTCTCCACGTGCGCCAAAAACAACACGCTCGCCGTTTGGTGATAAGTCCATCTCACGAATGTTCTTAGCCGCATTAACCATTTTTTTACGCCCCCATGCAAAATCATCTGCAATTTTAATTGTGAGCTTGGTTTTTGTTTGAGTAGCTATGTCGAACACATAAATGTATCCTGCGTTTTCGAAAACTATTTTATTTCCGTTGATCGAAGGGAATTTAATGTCGTACTCTGTAAAATCGGTTACCTTTTTTGTTGCTTTGGTTTTTGTGTTGTACACAAACAGGTTCATGGTTCGATCGCGATCAGAGATGTAATATACTTCTTCGCCATGCCACATTGGTTGTATGTCCTGAGCAACGTTATTGGTAACGTTTTCTGTTTTTTTAGTTTTAAAGTCGTGAATCCAAACATCGTCGGCCATACCACCTTTGTAGTATTTCCATGTTCTGAACTCGCGAAAAACACGATTGTAGGCTAATTTGCTTCCGTCGTTGTTGTAGGAGCAAAAGCCACCTGTAGGTAAAGGTAACTCCGTTGAGATACCACCATCAACTGATACTTTAAAAAGCTGTCCTACAAAAGAATTGAAGGTCTGCTTACGCGAACGGTAAACTATCGATTTGCCATCTGGAGTCCAGGCCATTGTAATGTTGTTTGGACCCATACGGTCGGATACATCATCGCGACCCAGCGTTGCTGTTGTAGTCAGACGTTTCGGAACACCACCTTCGGCTGGAATGGTGAATATTTCTGTGTTTCCGTCGTACTGTCCTGTGAATGCCAGTGTTTTGCCGTCTGGCGAAAATTTGGCAAACATTTCGAAACCATCATGATTTGTTAATTTTCTTGCGTAACCTCCATCTGTTGAAACCGTGTATAAATCTCCGGCATACGTAAATGCAACTTGATTATTGTGAATGGTTGGGAAGCGCAGGATTCTGGCTTCGTCATTCTGTCCGTACATTAGCACAGATAGAAAAGAAAGTGCAAGTGTGAATAGTAGAATTCTCTTCGTCATTGTGAAATTATTTAAATGTATTTAATGGTAAAAGTAATCATAATTGCTTGCAAAAAAATTGACCTGCTGAAAACAACAGGTCAAAAGATTAGAGGTTTTTGTTTAAGAAACAGGGATTAGAGGTAATATCATTAAAGTTGTACTTTCCTTGAAACCATGTGATTTCCCTGGCTTAATCGAACGATGTAAACAGATTTTGGAAGATTTGAAATTTGGGTTCTGAATTTCATCTCTGTGCCGGTCTTCTGTTCTTCTTCACTGATTAATTGGTTGCCAATTAGGTTGTACACTTCATACTTAATTTTTCCATTCACATCGTTACTGAAATTTATTTTCAGCTCACCATTGTGTGAATAAATTTTTAGGTCATCGAAACTTAATTCACTGGTTTCAATTCCGAGTGGTTCTTCATTTGGGTCAATAACTTCTTCTTTTAAATTATTGAATCCGGTTTGTGCGCTGGCTGTAAAGTATCCAAAGGACAGGCTAAAAACAGCAAGCATCAATACAAAAGGCGTTTTAAATTTTCTCATGATGTTCGGGTTAAAGGGTTAATACATTTGCGGCATTTATTTCATTATCTATGCCAACAGCATTAAATATTTGCTTGTTAGTGTTTTATAATTTGATTGACACTTGTGCGTTATTCATAAGTGTTTGAAATAGCAACAGTTTGTGTTCGTATGCGAACAGATATGAGCTTTGTTTCACTTAATTATTGTTCATAAGGTAGGTAACAATTGATGAGATTATCGCTTGCTTGCGTTATTACATTACTTAATTTTGCTTGTTGTTTGAAAAACAGTGTTGATATGAATAGAATAAGCAAAATTGGAATTCTCACATTTATTGTAATTACCTTATCTGGTTTTTCTTTAACCAGTGTGTCTGACAGATATGAAGGTATTGATGGCAATCCCGTATTTGCTGAATCAAATTCAGATTGGGCTGAAACAACCTTGAACAGCCTTACCTTAGAAGAGAAAATTGGTCAATTATTCTTTGTGGCTGCTTATTCTAATTTACCAGAAAAGCACACCAAGGAAATTAAAAAGCTGATAAGAAAACAGCACATTGGTGGATTAATCTTTTTTCAGGGAGGCCCGGTAAAGCAAGTGCAACTAACCAATGAATATCAGCAATTATCTAAAATTCCATTAATGGTAGCAATGGATGCTGAGTGGGGGCCAGGAATGCGTTTGGATAGTGTTATGGATTTTCCCTATCAAATGATGCTCGGCGCCATTCAGGATGAAAGCAAAATTTATGATATGGGTGAGGCTATTGCCGCAATGCTTTCGAGGCTAGGCGTACACATGAATTTTGCCCCGGTGGTTGATGTAAATACAAATCCAGATAATCCTGTAATTAATCATCGTTCCTTTGGAGAAGACAAAGTAAATGTTTGCGAAAAGGCATTTGCTTACATGAAAGGAATGCAGGATAATCGTGTGTTGGCCGTAGCTAAACATTTTCCGGGACATGGAAATACCAGCAGCGATTCGCATTATAGTTTGCCTTTGGTTTACGAAAGTAAGGATGAGATAATGGCCAACGCTTTGGTTCCATTTCAGTATTTGATAAATAAAGGTGTTGCAGGTGTGATGGTTGCACATCTGGCCATTGAGGCCTACGATACTACTATGCAAACACCTTCCTCATTATCGGCAAGTATTGTTGATACCTTGTTGCGGCAAACGCTTGGTTTTAGTGGTTTGGCTATTACCGATGCCTTAAACATGCAAGGAGCCAAAGAGGGAAGTCCGAAAGCGGGCGAGATTGAGTTAAAGGCCTTAACAGCAGGAGAAGATATTTTAGTTATGTCGGAAGATGTGCCCAAAGCAATAAAGGCCATTAAAAAGGCGATTAAAGATGGATTGCTTACCGAGGCCGATATTGACGAAAAGGTGAAACGCATTCTAATGGCCAAGCAGTGGTGTGGATTAAATAAAACGCCTATAAACACGACAGCAAATCTTGTGGATGACTTAAATGCAAGTGCCTTCGATTTAATTAAAAGGGATTTAACCCAGTCGGCTATTACATTATTGAAAAATGAAAATGACTTGTTGCCATTAAAGAGCTTGGATACACTGTCGCTTTTAACCATAAATATAGGCGAAGGAATTTCGGTTTTTAGCAACAGGGTAGCAAATTATGCAACCAGCGCCAACTATAATCTTACAGCCACTGATCAATCAGAAATTGATGCAGACCTTGAACATCTCATGATGCAACACAATCTGGTGCTAATAAATTTTAATAATCTAAATCAGCGACCATATAAGAAATTTGGCTTTCATGCGGATCAGTTGGTGTTTGCCCAGAAGGTTGCCGAGCGAATACCAACTGTGTTGCTTATTCCGAGTAATCCATATGCACTGAATTTAATTGATAGTTTGGATGCATTTAAGGCTATTGTTTTAGGCTATGATAATACCGACTTAGTTCAGGATAATTTAGCACAGGCCGTTTTTGGAGCACTACCAGTTCGCGGAAAGCTGCCAGTAAGTTTGAAAAAGCAATACAAAGCGGCTGATGGTCAAATGCTTTATGCCTCAAATCGTCTTGGATATACAATCCCCGAATCTGTTGGCTTGCGTTCCGATAGTTTGGCTATGATAGATTCCATAGTGGCCGAAGCAATTGAGCTGAAAGCAACACCAGGTTGCCAGGTGTTAGTGGCGCGCAAAGGCAAGGTTGTGTTCAATAAGGCTTATGGACACTTTACTCAAAAGTTACGAACAGATGTGCAGCCTGACTATCTATACGATTTGGCTTCAATAACTAAAATTGCCGCAACACTGCCCGTTTTAATGCACATGCAAGATGAAGCAATTATTAATGTCGATTCAAGTCTGAGCTATTATTTGCAGGATCTGGATACCACAGATAAACGAGGCATTAGCATAAAAGATATACTTGGTCATCAGGGAAGATTGTTTCCATGGATTCCATTCTATCGTTCAACCATCGAAACCGATTTGTATGATTCTATTTATCGCAAAAAAGCTGAGCCGGGTTTCGAGGTGGAAGTTGCAAATCAGCTATTCATTAGAAATGATTTTGCGGACAGTGTATTTTATCACATTACTCAATCAGAGCTGCGCGAAGACAGCGACTATAAATACAGCGATTTAGGATATTATCTTTTTAAGATGATGATTGAGGAGCTGTATCAGCAGCCGCTGGAAAAGCTTACAGACAGTTTGTATTATAAAAGACTTGGCGCTTCAAGTTTAGGGTTCTTGCCATTAAATCGTTTTAGTAAAGATGTGATTGTACCAACCGAGGACGATGAGGATTTCCGTAAGCAAATGTTGCAGGGATATGTGCACGATCCCGGAGCAGCAATGCTGGGGGGCGTTGGTGGTCATGCCGGTTTGTTCTCGAATGCGAATGATCTGGCAAAAATGATGCAGATGTATTTGCAAAAAGGAAACTATGGCGGGGAACAATATTTCAGAAATGGTACCATCGATTATTTCTCATCGGCAGCTTTTCTCGATAATGAAAACCGTCGTGGCATTGGTTTCGATAAACCTGAAATGGATTATTCAAAAGTTGGTCCTACCTTTCAGGGTGTTTCAGGTAAAAGCTTTGGGCATACAGGTTTTACCGGAACTATGGCGTGGATTGACCCGGAGCAGGAGATTGTGTATATATTCCTTAGTAATCGAATTTGTCCAGATGCCAGCAATACAAAATTGATTAAACACGATATTCGTACGCGAATTCAAGAACAGATTTATAAATCAATTGAATAGATTTTATTTTTCTAAACGCATTTCATTCCTGCGCAGGCAGGAATACCTTTCTGTTTTTATCCGTTCCACCGCTCTTTAATAGATTGCAATTCTGAATATCAGGTGATTTCTTATTTGAATC
>JBFHES010000200.1:0-8565 GCA_041584015.1 Bacteroidales bacterium | reverse complement strand
GAGAAATTCAACGCACTCGGCGTTAGCCAGTATGGTCAAATGACAGCAGGTTCATTTATGTATATTGGTCCGCAAGGAATTGTGCATGGAACCACCATTACGGTAATGAATGCCGGTCGCAAGATTGGTGCTGAAGATTTGGGCGGAAAAATATTTGTAAGTTCAGGTTTGGGAGGTATGTCAGGAGCTCAGCCAAAAGCAGCTGTTATCTCAGGCGCCATTGGAATTATTGCTGAGATAAATCCAAAGGCTGTGCATACCAGACACTCGCAAGGATGGGTTGATGAGGTGTTTGAAGATTTAGATGACTTGGTAGCAAGAGTGCGAAAAGCCCAGGAAGGCAAAGAGGCAATCTCTATAGCTTATCAGGGAAATGTCATCGATTTATGGGAGAAATTTGTTGAGGAGAAAATGTTAATTCACATGGGATCCGATCAAACATCATTGCATAATCCTTGGGCTGGTGGTTATTATCCTGCAGGTCTCTCGCTCGATGAATCGAACCGCATGATGGCCGAAGAGCCAGAGCAGTTTAAAGAGGAAGTTCAAAAGTCGCTGCGCAGGCATGTAAAAGCAGTTAACGATCTTGTTGAGATGGGCATGTATTTCTTCGATTATGGAAATGCCTTTTTATTGGAAGCGAGTCGTGCTGGTGCCGATATCATGAAAGAAGATGGTACTTTTAAATATGCTTCTTATGTGCAGGATATTATGGGACCAATGTGTTTCGATTATGGTTTTGGTCCGTTCCGTTGGGTTTGTGCTTCTTCCAATCCGGAAGACCTTGATCTGACAGATAAGATTGCAATGAATGTTTTAGAGGAGATTGCAGAAACAGCGCCTTCTGAAATAACGCAACAGCTAAAAGATAACGTACGCTGGATAAGCGAGGCTAAAAAGAATAAAATGGTTGTGGGTTCACAAGCACGTATTCTTTATGCAGATTGCGAAGGCAGAACAAAAATTGCACTGGCTTTTAATAAGGCTATTCGCGAGGGCAGGCTCTCAGGTCCGGTTGTGTTAGGCCGCGATCATCACGATGTTTCAGGAACAGACTCACCTTACCGCGAAACCTCTAATATTTATGACGGTTCGAGCTTTACTGCCGATATGGCCATCCAGAATGTTATTGGTGATAGTTTTAGAGGTGCCACTTGGGTATCTATCCACAATGGTGGTGGTGTAGGTTGGGGCGAAGTAATTAACGGTGGTTTCGGAATGACACTTGATGGATCTGCTGATGCAGATCGCAGAATAGAGCAAATGTTACATTGGGATGTTAATAACGGAATTGCCCGCAGAAGCTGGGCTCGTAACGATGGAGCTATGTTTGCTATTAAGCGTGAAATGGAACGTACACCAAATTTAACGGTTACCGTTCCGAACATTGCAAACGACGATTTAATTAATGGTCTGATAAAGTAGATTAAATTATATAATTTTAGAGCCATGCTTGAGATTCAGGCATGGCTTTCTTTTTTTGGAACAGTAATTGAATAGCATCCTCAAAAAAAATACAATCATGAAAAATCTAAAATACCTTTTTCTCGCAAGTTTTCTTCTCGTGTTCTTTTCATCATGCGACGACTTACTTGATGATGATCCAACAACCCCGTTTGAAAAAGTACTTGGAACCTATAGCGTTGAAGAAACCAGCCCGACTTTTGGAACGCAGCATTATAATGTGTCCATCTCAAAAGACCCATATGTAGCCAATGTATTAAGTATTTATAATTTCTTTGATATGGGAAGCTTTATTCGTGTGGTTGGCGAAGTGGTAGATGGTAACATAGAACTTGCACCACAGGATGTTGATGGTTTCAAGATTTTTGGTGAAGGTGAAATCTCAGATGATTTCGATCGAATCGATTTTATTTATACCATTGAAGAATTAGCAACTGCGAAAGGAATACATGGAGAAACGGTGGAAGCTGTATATACCAGGATTGATTAATCGGTTCTGGTTTTTAATGGACTACAAAGGTCTTTGATATCAATCTTTCGGCTCCCTGCATCCTTATTAAATAAATTCCTTTAGCAAGATTGAGCCTGGCGTTAATGCTGAACCTGCTTTTCCCTTTCGGCATAATGCCTTCGGCAAGCACACTTATTAACTGTCCATTTATATTGTATAGATCAATACAAACTTTAGACTCTGCAGGTACCGATATGTCATAGTAATATTCACCTTGAGCCAGGTTAGAAAGTACCAAAATATCAAACTCGTCAATCTCAGGCTCCTTAATGGTTTTAATATCACCAACAATGCTGAATTTATTTTCGGCAAAAATACTGTCGCCCTCGCTCCAGCTATCAACTTCAATAATGCTTTCGAAACCAGAGCCCTGTCGCCACAGTTTAATGGTGAACTCTTCCATGAAATTGAAACCATCTTTGGCATTGCTTGATTTGTCATCGCTCCAGACAGGGAAACCAATATTACCATTGGTGAAAACACCTGCTCCAAAAACATTTCCATTTAAATCAACAATCGCTATTTCATCACCAGCTATTGGCGCTGTATCCCAGGCAGAAACCTCAATGCCAAAATACATGCAAGCATCACTTGGTTTAACTTCAAAATGACTAAGTGTTGAATATTCCTGATTTGAACCAAAACTCACTTTATCACTTCCGCTCAGAGCGATTGTGAAATCTGTTAGCACATTAACTGAGTAGGCACAATTGGGGTTTAGCTGCTGAAGATCGAAAATATTCATTTCGGGCCAGTACAGCATGGCTTCATCATTACGAATCAATCGAACATCGGCAAGTTGATCTCCAAAAACAGACTCAATTGAGGCCGTTTCCTGCGCAATGTATGGCAGAAACTGAAAGCCGGTTATAAGCTCCTCAGTGCCTGGCGCTATTTCGGTACCAAACAAACTAATGGTGTCTGCTTCTATCATTTTTATCCAGTAAGTTTCACTGGCAATAATATGTTGCGACTCGTTGATATTTAGATCTGGAAAATATAGGTAGCCAAGGTCATCCTTTATTAATAAAAAATTGTCTGCCACTGCCGCAAATACTTCCTCATTTGAATACAGTGAGCTTATATGGCTGCTAATGAAGTTCCAATTTTGGTGCAGTATTATTTCTCCGGAAGAGTAAGCCTTGAGCGAGTTCAGACCACTCATGCCATTGGAAACATAGGTGTCGTAACTAACTAGCGTATCGGTAAACGACGCTATCGCATCAAATGATTTTCCAATGGAACTGTCCCATATTTTAAACTTGAACTGTTCTCCACTTGCAAAACCATCATTCCCGGCATCGGCACCCCATGCCGACATAGCAGTGATCATACCCTTCCATTCAGAGTAGCCCGCACAAACCAGGGTTCCGAGTGAATCGTAAAAAACACCAATGTAGTCACCGGTATCAATTGCCGTTTCATTAATGCTTATTTCAATCACCTCAGGGATCAGGATGGTATGATTCTGTCCGGTGTTATGGTATTTCCAAGGAAATATGTTTTCTGCCCGTGCATAATTAACTGCCACTAGTAGAATGGCAATAACGATGAGTCCTATGTTTCTTACAAAACACTTCATAAATGTGTGCAACTGGTTGAAATTTCGATTGCAAAGATAATATCCTTTTTAAGTCATTTCTTTTTGAGATGCTTAAACTTATACGCCTTAGGCTGGTTTAGGTTAAGAATGTTAAACATTCGTATATTAACGGGCCAAAATGGATTAAGTAAGTTTTGAAGAATCAAACAAAATATGCACGCTGGATAAAGGCTGAAGCTCGCCGATTGGGCTTTACAGCTTGTGGTATTTCCAAAGCTGGATTTCTTGAAGAGGACGCTCCGCGCTTAGAAAGTTATTTGAAGAATGGTTTCCATGGGAAAATGAAGTACATGGAAAATCATTTCGATAAACGTCTGGATCCAACTTTATTAGTGGATGATGCTAAAAGTGTGGTAAGCCTTGCTTTTAATTATTATCCAGAAAATGCGCAGCAAGATGAACAGGCTCCGGTGTTGTCGAAATATGCCTATGGCAAGGATTATCATTTTGTGGTAAAGGATAAGCTGGCCTTGCTTGTGGAATATATTGAAGAAAATATTGGCACATTTAACGGTCGCATCTTTGTAGATTCTGCTCCCGTATTAGATCGTGCCTGGGCGAGAAAATCAGGACTGGGCTGGATAGGTAAAAACGGTAATCTGATTCTTCCGCAGGCCGGTTCGTTTTTCTTTTTAGCAGAACTGATATTTGACATGGAATTGGAGCCAGACAGTCCAATGACAGAACATTGCGGCTCGTGTACGAAGTGTATTGATGCCTGCCCAACGGATGCCATTAAAGATTCAAAAATAATCGATGGAAGCAAATGCATTTCTTATTATACCATTGAGTTGCGCGATATGATTCCTGAAGAAGTGAAAGGCAAATTTGAGAACCGTGTGTTTGGTTGCGATATTTGTCAGGATGTTTGTCCGTGGAATCGGTTTTCCATTGCTAACACCGAGCCCAACTTTCAACCCAAAGAAGCTATGCTTAACATGAGCAAGCAGGATTGGTACGATATGACCGCCGAGGTATTTAATGAATTATTTAAAAATTCAGCGGTTAAACGAACACGGTTTGCCGGACTTAAACGAAATTTACAATTCCTGAAACCAGAATAGTATTACCCTTTTATTGCATGGCAAAGCTACTCCGAAAAAACTGGTTAAGTGATTGTTAATAATTGCGTCGATATTTTTTG
Organism: Bacteroidales bacterium; assembly: GCA_041584015.1. Classification (GTDB taxonomy): domain Bacteria; phylum Bacteroidota; class Bacteroidia; order Bacteroidales; family M50B96; genus JBFHES01. Next base: position 3,843 of record JBFHES010000200.1, on the reverse strand, counting down.
TTCTCTGCATGAATCAATAATTTTACCTTTGTCATTATTAGAATTCTGAACCATGAAAATGAAATTTTTCCTCCTAAGCATTATCATATTATTTAGCGGTATAACTAACTGTTTAAAAGCCATTGATTCACCTACATTGCTAGCTCCTGCAAATGGTTCGTTTACGTGGAACTATGTGGTGCTCGACTGGAGTTTGGTTGGAGGAGGTAATGCGTATCACTTACAATTGGACACTGTTTCAACGTTTGATTCACAAGTGTTAGTGGACACAGTAATTGCTACGTTTGTTGGCTTTGATGGCACAACTATTCTCGATGGACTTTATTTTGGAACAGAATATAACTGGAGAATAAAAGCTTATACTCCAACCGATACATCGGCTTGGAGCAGCAGTTGGACCTTTAATACACGCGACGATGTGGTATTGGTTGGTCCTGTCGATGCAAGTGAGAATTATGCAAGAGTAATGTTAAATTGGGATGCTCACCCGGGTATTACTTATTACGATTTCGAAATAGACACTATCAATAGTTTTAACTCTTCGGTATTAATTGCCGGCTCGAACTATTATTTCAGTCAAACCAATGCTGCCTACGATTCTGAGGAAAACATAAATAGCTTGTACTTTGGAGCCAATTATTTTTGGCGCGTAAGAGCAAGAAATGATATTGATACATCAGCCTGGACCAATGGCTTTTTCACCACCAAAGATGTTGTTGAATTGAATAGTCCAGCAAATGCTGCTCAGGTACCTGTGGGTGTGCTAATAGATTGGAATGCTTTTGATGGCGTGAACTTTTATGATTATGAAGTGGACAGCAACCCAAATTTTACTTCATCTAATCTCATCTCCGGGTCAAAATTTTTCTTTTCATTTGATGATAATAATACCGATACCGAAATGTTTATTGATGATATTTATTTCGGAACAGGCTACTATTGGAGAGTTAGAGCAAGGCATGCTTTGGATGCTTCTGAATGGGTTCAGGGGACTTTTACAACGACTAATACCATAATGCTCTCATCGCCCTCCGCTGGTAGTATGCAGGATCTAATTGTCGATTTTGATTGGCAACCACATGCAGGAGTTGATGTTTATCAATATCAGGTAGATGAAAGTCCACTATTCAATTCCACTAGTTTAATTGAAGGTACCGATGCGTATATTAATGCATTTGATGGGAATGATGATACGCATCAGGAGTTGGGTACGCTTAATTATGATGGCGATTACTTCTGGCGTGTAAGAGCATGGAATGCTGTTGATACTTCGGAGTGGTCGCAGGTTAATAATTTTACTACAAACTCAATTGTGCAGCAGCTATCACCATTACCTTTTGCCAGCACTTATACTGAATTAACATTTGAGTGGGAACCAATTGAAGGATCTACACTTTATGAATTATATGTTGATACATCTGAATCGATGAACTCCTCTGCTCTATTGGCATTCGCCATTCCAGGGGCATCACAGTCCATTTCAAATTTTATGTTTGGTGGTGCGTATTTTTGGAAAGTTCGTGCAATAAATACAACAGATACATCGGAGTGGAGCAGTGTGCGCAAGTTTTATACACGTGATCAGGTTGGTCTGGTTTCTCCATTAAACGAAGCGCTGAGTCAAAATACCTCAGGTGTAACGCTCGATTGGTTATCACATCACGGTGCCATTTCATATGATTTTCAGATGGACACAACCAATACCTTCAATTCATCATTTCTTATTAATCAGAATATCTCCTATGCAGGAACTGACCCAAATGGAAGTGATACAGAATACCAAACGGGCTTGCTTGCAACTGATAAGGTTTATTTTTGGCGGGTTAGAGCCCAAAGTGAGGTTGATACAAGTAAGTGGGAAGCTCGTTGGTTCTCAACGGGGGCGCAGATGCTTGTACTTCCGGAAGTGCCAACTTTAGTTTATCCGTTGTTGGGTGAGATTGATGTTAGCACAGAACCAGAGCTCGATTGGGATGATGTCGCAGGTGCAAGCGCCTATTATTATCAATTTTCAACCCAAGCCGATTTAGATGGGAGCACCGAGTACCCGGCCACTGCGTCGCAGCAAACAATTCTGGCGCTAGATTATGTAACACAGTATTACTGGCGCGTGAGGTCATTTGATGGCAATCTGGTTTCCGATTGGTCGGCTACCTATACCTTCACCACCGCACAAGAAGTGCTTGAAGTTCCGGTACTGCTATTACCACTTGATAATAGCATCAACCTAACGAATGTAAACTTAGATTTCGATTGGGAAGATGTTTATCATGCACAGGCATATTTGTTGCAAATGGCAACCGACGATGGATTTGTTTTCAATAATACCATTCAGCAAGTAAATACTTCATCAGCTATAATTTCTGGTATAATGCCGGATTCGGATTATTTCTGGCGTGTGAAAGCCATTAGTGATACACTGGTAAATGGTGCCTGGAGCGAGACATGGACTTTTTCTACTATTGGCGTTCTAGAGGTGCCTTATCTTGTGAATCCGTTGAATAACAGTTTTGGATTACCATACGATGATGTGAATCTAACGTGGTATCCGGTGGCTTACGGGCAGTCCTATGAAATTGAATATGCGCAAGATCCATTGTTTAATTACGATTATCACAATGAGATTACCAATACTTCTTATTTTCTTATTGAAGATTTAGAGCCAGAGACGGGTTATTATTGGAGAGCTCGTGCAAAGAATGATACGCTGCTTACCAGTAATTGGAGCGATACCTGGACTTTTGAAACCATGCAGGATACAACTACTTCTATTGGCGAGATTAATGCCAGTTCTTTAAAAGTATATCCGAACCCTGTGGCCAATAGCTTGTATGTGAGAGATGCTGAAAATAGAAGCATTCAGCAGGTAAGCGTTTTTAATGCGCTTGGCAAGATGGTGGTTACAAAGCCGGTGAAAGCTCAGGAAACAGTAGTAAATATGAGCGAACTGAAGGCTGGTATTTATCAGGTGGTTATTTATTATGAGAATGACCAAAAGGCTAATCGGAAAATAGTTGTACTGCGATAATTTGGTTTGTTTCGTTCTATCAATAAGTATTGTCGATAGAACGAAACAAGCTTAAGCATCTTTCCTCACTACGCTATTGGTAAGCGTGAACAGCAATATCAAGATTGAAAAGAAACTAAAAATTCGTCCCAGGTAATCACCGTTTTGTACATACCAGGTAAGTTTGTCGTTGGTGTTCAAATTAGCTCTAATCACGTCCTCGGTCCAATATTCGGTTGGTTCAATCAGGTCGCCTCGTTGATTGATAAAACATGTTATTCCGGTGTTTGCAGATCGTGCAATACTTCGTCTCGTTTCAATGGCTCGTAATTGCGAGAACCTCAGGTGTTGTTTGTGTCCGGAGGTTTTTCCCCACCAGCCATCGTTGGTAATTACAAAAATAATGTTTGCGCCATTTTTAACATACTCGCTTACAAATTCTCCATAAACCGATTCGTAACAAATAACAGGAGCAATTCTTAGTTCACCTTCGTACGCCTTAAAAATGGCCCGATCTTGCTGAGTCCCCAGGCTTCCGGTTACACCGCCAGCATCCACAATCCAATTCTCTAAAAAGCCTAAGGTCTTGGAAAAAGGCATACGTTCAACACCAATCACTAACTTCGATTTATGATAAAGTCCATGATTGCCATCACTGTCCAGAATCATAGCTGTGTTATACATGTCGAAATGTGTTTGGGTGCTGGAGTCATACCTTGCGGTATGGCTAAGCTCCTCGTCCAATTCAAACTTTCCTTTAGTGCTTAAGCCAAGTACAAAATAGGCAGATGGATATTTATCAAGAAAGGTGTTGAGTTTTTTTATTTGCACATTGT
>JBFHES010000199.1:0-8597 GCA_041584015.1 Bacteroidales bacterium | reverse complement strand
GATTTGTATGTAACTTCAGGTCATTATGCTAAATATGGTAAGGATTCATTCCAGCCAATTAATACACCTGCAGAAGGCGAAGAGTTTTTGCTGAAGCCAATGAATTGTCCGCATCATTGCGAGATTTTTAATGCACGTCCACGTTCTTATAAAGATCTACCAATTCGCTTTGCCGAATTTGGTACTGTATACAGATATGAGCAAAGCGGTGAGTTGCATGGATTGACCAGAGTGCGCGGCTTTACTCAGGATGATGCACATATTTTCTGTCGTCCGGATCAGTTGAAAGAAGAATTTATCAAAGTAATTGATATTGTATTGTACATCTTCAAAACATTAGACTTTCAAGAGTTTGAGGCACAAATATCATTGCGTGATCAAGTAGATCGCGATAAGTATATCGGTAGTGATGAAAACTGGGATAAAGCGGAAAGTGCAATTGTTGAGGCCGTAGCCGAAAAGGGATTAAGTGCAATAACCGAATATGGTGAAGCTGCATTTTACGGTCCCAAACTCGACTTTATGGTTAAGGATGCATTAGGACGTAAATGGCAGTTAGGTACCATTCAGGTAGATTATAATTTACCTGAGCGATTTGAACTAAGTTATATTGGTAGTGATAGCGAGAAACACCGTCCGGTAATGATCCATCGCGCACCTTTTGGCTCTATGGAGCGTTTCGTTGCTGTGCTAATTGAGCATACCGCCGGTAAATTTCCACTATGGTTAACCCCTGAACAAGCAGTGGTTATACCGGTTAGCGAAAAATATCATGAGTATGCAAATAATGTTTTAAATATTCTAAATAATTCCGATATTCGCACCGTAATTGACGAGAGGGCCGAGAAAGTAGGCCGGAAGATAAGGGATAACGAATTAAAGCGAATTCCATATCTGTTAATTGTTGGAGAACAGGAGGTTGAAACAAACACAATTTCTGTTAGAAGACAAGGTGAAGGAGACCTCGGAGTATTTAGTGTTGAGGACTTCACCGCATTGGTAAACAAGGTTGTAAAAGACCTGTTAAAAGAGATCGATTAAAAGATTGTATAATAAATTAGGAGGACAAAGACATAGCTGATTTTAGGTATAGGGGTAGAGGACGTGGACCAAGACGCGTTGAAAAAACTAACCCTCACAACATTAACGAGTTCATAACCGCACCAATGGTTCGATTGGTTGGAGATAATATTCCAGATCCAGGTGCAGGAGTCTATCAGACAAAAGAAGCGATTCGCATTGCTGATGATTTAGATCTCGATTTGGTTGAAATTTCTCCATCTGCTAGTCCACCAGTTTGTAAAATCACGGATTATCAGAAGTTTCTTTATCAGCAGAAAAAGAAACAGAAGGAAATTAAATCCAAAGCGGTAAAAGTAGTGGTAAAAGAAATTAGATTCGGACCACAAACCGACGAGCATGATTTTGAGTTTAAGCTCAAGCATGCAAAGAAGTTCCTTGAAGAGGGAGCAAAGGTTAAGGCTTTTGTATTCTTTAAAGGACGTTCCATTCTATTCAAGGAGCAGGGCGAAATTTTGTTATTAAAATTGGCTCAGGAACTTGAAGAAATAGGGAAAGTAGAACAACTTCCTAAATTAGAAGGAAAAAGAATGATTATGTTTATTAGCCCTAAAGCGGCTAAGAAAAAATAAGTATTATAAATCAGAGGAACAATGCTGTATAAGTTTCCATCTTAAGGAACGCTTGTTGCTCGTAAACAATTAGTATTATGCCAAAAATGAAAACGAATTCCGGTGCGAAGAAAAGATTCGTAATCACCGGAAGTGGTAAAATTAAGAGAAAGCATGCTTTTAAAAGTCACATTTTAACAAAGAAGACTAAGAAGAGAAAGCGTAATTTAGGTTATTTCACAACAGTTCACAAGTCTGATGAGAACAACATCAAGCTTTGCCTAGCAATGAAATAGTCGTTAATTTTTGTGAGTAATTATTTTTAATTGGTAAAACAGAATTAATTAGCCTAAAAAGATTCGCGTAAGAGCGAACGCTAATGGTTCAAAAAACATTAAATTATGCCAAGATCAGTCAATTCTGTAGCTTCAAGAGCAAGAAGAAAAAAGATTTTAAAGCAAACCAAAGGTAGTTTTGGTGCAAGAAGTAACGTTTGGACCGTTGCTAAAAACTCGTGGGAGAAAGGTTTAACATACGCTTACCGCGATAGAAAAAACAAGAAAAGAACTTTCCGTGCATTATGGATCCAACGTATTAATGCAGGTGCTCGCGAGCACGGTATGTCTTACTCAGAGTTTATGGGTAAACTTCACAAGAAGGAAATTCAATTGAACAGAAAAGTACTTGCTGATTTAGCAATGAATCATCCGGAAGCTTTTGCTGCAATTATTAAAGCTGTAAAGTAAAAACAACAGATATTACCTTGAAAAGTCCCGATTTATTCGGGACTTTTTGTTTAACAAATTTTGTACTTTCGGACACATGAAAATTGCAATTATTGGATATGGCAAAATGGGGCAGGAGATTGAGCAGCTTTTATTAAGTCGTGGTCATACTATCGCCATTGTCATTGATGAAAATAGTTTGGATGGATTCCAAGCGAACGAGTTTCATTCAGCCGATGTGGCCATAGAATTTACAAACCCGGCGGTTGCAGCCAGCAATTATATAAAATGTTTTAAGACGGGTGTGCCGGTAGTTTCTGGAACAACAGGATGGCAAGAGCAATACGATTCAGTAATTGCCGCATGCAACGATAACAATGGCGGATTCTTTTATGCCTCGAATTTTAGCCTCGGAGTTAATTTGTTCTTCGAAATGAATAAACATATTGCGGCATTAATGAGTGATCATAGTCAGTATATCCCATCCATGCAGGAATGGCATCACACGCAAAAAAAAGACGCTCCAAGTGGAACAGCAGTTACCCTTGCTAATGACTTAATAAATTTTATTCCTGGTATTACTAACTGGGTCTGCGATAATGTTGAGGAACGCAGCGATAAGCTTCAGATAAAGGCTCACCGCGAAGGCGATGTTTTTGGAATTCATAGTATACGCTATGAGTCGGAAGTTGATTGGATTGAATATACACATCACGCCAAAAATAGAAAAGGCTTTGTAATGGGGGCTGTACTTGCTGCAGAATTTATGAAAAATCGTATGGGCGTTTTTGGAATGAAAGATTTACTAACAATAAAATAAATCAACGTAATAGCTGTTATTGTGTTGATAACTAAATGTAGATAAAATGATAGAGTTTTTTAAAAATAAATGGTTTAGGTATTCCCTTGTAACTATTATTTTTATCCTTTGGGTAGTATGGATTGGTAATTACTGGCTAATGCTTGGATTACCAATAATCTTTGATGTTTACATATCAAAAAAGGTGCACTGGGCTTTCTGGAAAAAGAAAGGTGTTAAGAAGCAAACAGCAACGGTTGAATGGATCGATGCATTGATTTTTGCAATTATTGCGGCTACCATCATACGTATGTTTTTGGTGGAGGCTTACACTATTCCAACACCATCTATGGAGAAGTCATTAATGGTTGGCGACTACCTATTTGTAAGCAAGGTTAGTTATGGTCCTAAAATGCCCAATACGCCATTGTCTATGCCATTTGTGCATAACAAAATGCCTTTAACAAAAAACACCAAATCATATTTAGAGTGGATTAAGAGTCCGTATAAAAGAATTGCTGGCTTGGGTGAAGTTAAACGTGGCGATGCCATTGTATTTAATTTTCCTGATGGAGATACCGTCGCCTCCGATCCCAGATATGTAGGACATAGTTATTATGGCATTTGCCGTCAAGTTGGGCGTGATGCTGTTTGGGGCGATAAGCGTACGTTTGGTGATATTGTAACACGACCGGTTGATAAGCGCGAAAATTACATAAAACGATGTGTTGGTTTACCTGGTGATAGTTTAGAAATAAAAGATGGTGTATTATTCATTAATGGAATGATGGGCGATTGGGCCGGTGGCCAGCAATATAACTATGCGGTGAAAACAAATGGCAAACCAATAAACCCTAAGATGTTTGATCGAATGGGAGTTCCTTATCCGGATTATGCTGATAGTTATAGAAACAAATATCATTATCTACCATTAACTGACGAGCAATTAGCTGCAGTAGAAAAGATGCCAAATGTGGTTGAAGCAGTGCGTAAGGTTGATCCGAAAGGTAAACTCGATGGAAGAATTTTTCCACATAGCCTAAGATACCCCTGGAACGAAGATAATTTCGGCCCCCTCTATATTCCTGAAAAAGGAGCAAGCATAGCTATTGACATTAAGAACCTACCAATTTACCGACGTGCCATTGAGGTATTTGAAGGAAATAAACTGGAAGTGAAAGATGGTAACATCTATATTAATGATGAGCTTGCAACAAGTTATACTTTTAAAATGGACTACTACTGGGCCATGGGAGATAACCGTCACAACTCTGCAGATTCAAGGTACTGGGGATTTGTACCAGAAGACCACTTAGTTGGTAAAGCTGTATTCGTATGGCTTTCTATTGATTCGAACAAGAGCTTGCTTAATGGTAAAATCAGATGGAAACGCGTTTTCAGATCTGTTAAAACCTTGCTGGAATAATAATCAAACGGATTACGATATTGTGAAACTCCGGACAGCTGTCTGGAGTTTTTTTTGAAAGTAGAATTTATCTTTAGTTTTGCACGTATGAAAGGTCGCTTGAAAATAATAGGTTTTAGCTTGATAATGCTTGCAACTGTTGCATGGATATCCATTGGCATAGTGAGGGTTGATAACAACGCAATGGAAGGAACTATTAAGAAAGGTCAACTACTCCTTATTAATAAACTTGCCTATGCCATTCTCAATCCGTTTACTAATCAAGCTTTCATCACTTTTAAACAACCAACTAATGGCGAATTAATAGCTTTTCATAATCCTAAATTAAGTGATGTAGCCATATCGAAAAAGCCGATACTGGTTAAGCGCTGCATTGGTAAACCTGCCGATTTAGTATCTGTGCGCGATAAGAATGTCTTTATCAATAAATCGAAGTATGCTGAACCTAATACTATTCATTATAAGTATCGATTGGTTAGTGAGGCTAATTTATTAGATGACGATTTCGTTCAGAGATATGGTCTTATTCAGGGAAGCAGGGTAGGGAACCTTAGTTTTTATGATTTTTCAATGACCAAAGCAACAGCGAAATTGATTGAGACAGATGAACGGGTAATGAGTATTCGTAATTTACGTGGCAAGGAGAAAAACAGTGCCGCTACCTTTCCTTCCAATGGTTATTTTAATTGGAGCAAGGATTATTATGGCGAGGTCCAAATCCCCTTTAAAGGATTAACTGTTCAACTTGACTATAAAAATTTTGGTCTGTATAAAAAAATAATAAATGAGTTTGAAGGAAATGAAGCCTTTCTAAAAGTGGATAAAGTATTTATCAATGAAGTAGAAACAGACTCATACACGTTTACCGCCGATTACTATTTTGTAATGGACGATAATCGTGACTTTGCAGACGACTCACGCTATTGGGGCTTTTTACCCGCTAATCATATAATTGGCAAAGTCATGACCAATTAATACTATCGTTTAATGATTAATTGTGAATGACTCTTACCAGTACATGCTGTGTAAATCTCTCTAAACTCTAAGTATTCTTCTGCTGAAATCACCTTTTTATTCAAAACAATCGACTTCTCTATCTCAAGTCTATCCTCTGTTTGGCTTACTTTAAATACATACGATCCTACTGAATTACTAATTGAAACATTCTCGGGGATTGAGAAGAGTTCAAGACCATTATCTAGTTTTACCGAATACGTATAGCTTTCATTAATAACATAGGGAATCTCAAAGGGCGTTGTTCTAATATTGCTTAATGTTCCCAAGTGCCATGTTAATACCCCATCGATAATAACAGGCAATGGCAGGAACAAAAAGTTCTTATCTGATTTGAGTGTCTTTGTGAACTGAAGGTTGAATGCACATTTCTCGGGCGTAAGTTCCTTTTCTGCAATAATAAATGAAGATTCGCCATGTTGTAGTTTTCTTGGATAATCTTTGTCACATTTCACAGGCATGTATGGGCTTAAAGCATCTTTTAGCTCAACACTTGTATTATGATATGATTCTGCGTCCCTATCAACACGAATTTCAATTTGAGCAGCAATGCGATTATCCATAGCTTTTGCAATGGTCTGAATCTGCTGGTTGTTTATATTTAATGGGATGAGCAGTTTGTTCTCAAGTTCACTTTCCTTGATGAAATTGCTTTTATTAAGCACGTCGATGAGTGCCTTGTCTCCATTTTGCAATTCAATCTTTACCAGGTAATTTTCAAAAAGTGACAGATTGCCGCAATTCTCGTCGAATGCTTTTGCCGAAACCACAGCAACCGGTTCAGCAATAAGACCAACCTGATTAATTGCAGCCGCAAGCAGTAAGGTTTTTTCCAGATGACTGCCACCATTTGCATTCCACACCTCTTCAACTGTTCTAAGCTTAAATCCGTTTATCAATTCGTTCACTGGATAGTAATTGAATTCGTCGGCAATAAAATCGCGCATATTATTAAGATGCTGGTAGTGCTCACTCCAAATATTAATTTTTGATTTTATTTCAGCTTTCTGCTTGTCGCTAAGATTGTATGAAAAGGCTGGTCGGCTGGTCAGATGTTCATGTATTTGAGCAAAACTTTCCGCTGATGAAAAAATTACCGTGGGTTTAAAGTCTTTAAATGGTTGATGCTTTTTTTCGATCAGCATAGCCGGTAAGTCTGTGAACTGCCAGCTATAAGTTGTGTAGTCTTTCTTGTTTGAAATGCTTGGCTGGATGGTGTCGTTTATCAACTTATAATTTAAGGTTTGCCCCTTTGGTACCTTAATTTTAAGCGTATACGATTGAGCAGGAGATGAGAATGCTGCAATTTCGTGCCCCATTAAGAATGGTTGAAAATCGGCATCAGTTTCAAGTTCGTAATCAAGATGTATGGTAGCACCAAGTTCTAAGCCCGTATGTGTAACAACTAATTCGCGTAAATGGTTATATGCTCCTGAGTTGGCTGCCTTTTTGGGTAGCACCTCATTAAAAGCATTGTCAGGCGTGCTTACCTTTTTGCCTTCAGCATTTGTTGTATACGCCTCGTTAATATTAATTTTTTGATGATCTGGATTGTACTCAATGAAGGTCTCCCCATATTTTCTGTTGAAGGCATAATGCGTAAGTAGCTTAATGTCTTTACTCTCGCGGTAGAGCATGCTACCATCTTCGTTTAGGGTGTATTCCTTGGTTATCTGCTTGTAAACGGCATCGGCATTTGGATAAGTGTTTGTATTAATGTTGTCCGTTGTTCCACTAATGCATGAGCTAAAGAATACCAGAATGGTGATGTATGTTAGAAACTTATTCATAATTGCTATTTATTGTTTGTTGAGAATGATGAAGGTACCTGCAAATGATTTCTGAAAATCCACCGCTTCTTTGAAATTTTGCCAATCACTACGCTCGTAAATGCGTTTTCCAAGGCTAATTTCTTGATGAAAGTTTAGCCTCGTTAATTCTTGATTTTTAAAGCCAGAATAACTGATGGATGCGCCTTCAAAGGATTTTTCATCTTCATAATCCTGTGCTGTCCAGTTAGCGGGAATTTCTATCGTTTCATTGAGTGTGACTAGTCGGGAGCAACGATCTTTGAACGCATGCTCTCTTTTCTCAAGACTTGTATCAAAATTCAAGTGCGACATGTAGCTTTTCATAAATCCATTTCCAATAATAGGAGTGAAGAGCATTTGTTTTGTTCCAAGGGCAGCGTACGAAGCGACATTATAGGTAATTGTAATGGTAAAGGCCTCTGAATAATCGTAGGGCGTTTCAATACCTTTTATTGAGAATTCAATATTATCGGATATTCTTAGCATTTCTGATTCAAATACCTGCTGCCATTTATGCTTGGCCTGACTGGTAAATTTTCTTCGGATGGCAGCATCAGATTGGCCTTCAGCTTTAATTAAAATGCTTCCTGATAAATCGCCATTAGCACTTAGTTTTGCCGTGTTGCTAATTTCCAGGTAATGATGCTCAGGAGCAGACACCGGCGTCTCCATAAGTCCAGAACCTTCTGGTGAACCGATTAAATAATTTTGCTGTTGTTCCAGACTCGACCATAATTCACGAACAAATGGTACCCAGGTTGGGTCAAGTATTTTCATTGATCCATCGTTCAGTTTTACAACCGAAACACAATGATTAAATTGGTCTGCCGGAATGCTATCAATCCTCGATCCTGCCATAGTCATCGCTGCATACGCCTCAAAGCCAGCTGCACGTAACATGGCAATTAACAAACCTGCTTTGTCCTTGCAAACACCACATCTGTCGGTGTAATTCATTTTGCTATTGTGCAAAGTATAACCTTCACCTTCACCCATTGATATTCCTGAATAGCGCATGTTGTCAGCAACCCAATGGGTGAGTTTGCCAATTGAATCAAGTTCGTTTGTAGCTCCTTTCAAGAGGCTTTTTGTTTTCTTTGTTAGCGCTGGGAATGTCTCGAAACTACCGTAATCTTCGTTCACACCATAAAACCATGTTGACTTTGATTCCCAGTTAGAACTGGTGCTTAT